>JAFAZU010000170.1 GCA_019239585.1 Acidobacteriaceae bacterium | reverse complement strand
AGATCCGAACTCCCCTAACTTTCACAAGTGGATCTCTCCCCAGCAATTTGGAAGCCGATTTGGCTTAGCTCAGGCAGATCTCGACGCAGTCACTCAATGGCTCGAATCACATGGCTTTTCTGTCCATGGAATTACCCCGAATCTGGTCGTCGATTTTTCGGGCACAGCGGCGCAGGTGCAGAGCGCATTCCGCACGCGAATCCACCACCTTTCGGTGGGGGGTCAAATACACTTTGCGAACATGAGCGACCCCCAGATACCAGCCTCGTTAGTGCCGTTGGTATCCGGCGTCGTGTCGCTGAACGACTTCAAGCCGCACCCGCTTCGTCACGTGGCGACGAAAGAGCCGATCGCTGAGTACACCACCAGCTCGGGCACTTTTCCGGTCGTTCCGCAGGACCTCAGCACGATTTACAACTTCACCCCGGCCTTCCAGGCAGGTTTTTCGGGCCGGGGACAGACGATTGCTGTGCTTGAAGACAGCGACATATACAGTACTGGTGACTGGCTGGTGTTCCGTAAAGTGTTTGGTCTGGCAAGACGGTATCCCGAGGGCCATCTGGTGACGATACACCCGCGTTCGAGCACGGGAGAAGCATGCACCGATCCGGGAGTCAACGCCGACTCCGTCGAAGCGGCCATTGATGCCGAATGGGCGAGCGCCGCTGCCCCGAGCGCCACCATTGTGGTAGCGTCCTGCTACGGCTCAAATCTTAGTGGTATTTTCACGGCCTTACAAAATTTATTGACCAACGGAGACACACCTCCAGAAATCATCAGCATCAGCTATGGGATGCCGGAAGGGTTTTTAGGGGCCTCACAGCAGGACTTTATTCGGTCGCTCTACCAGATGGCAGTTGCCGAGGGTGTTTCCGTCTTTGTGGGGACTGGTGATTCGGGCGCTGCCGGCTACGACGGCGGCCCGTACCCTGCAAGCGGCGGCATTGCGGTGAACGGATTGAGTTCTACGCCTTATAACGTTGCAGTAGGGGGAACCGATTTTGCTGATAAGTTCTTCGGCACGATTGCCAATTACTGGAGCAGCAGCAACTCGCCCGTTTATGGCTCAGCGCTGTCGTATGTGCCTGAGATCCCCTGGAATGCTTCTTGCGGGAGCGAGTTGCTGGCCAACAGTATGGGCTTTGTGACAACCTACGGCGCAACCGGATTCTGCAACAACGGCAATCCAAAATACCAGAGTGCAATCGCCGGAGGCGGCGGTCCGAGCAGCTGCGCTTTCGGATCACCAGGAGGACTTGGAGGCGCAGGCAACACCTGCGCCGGTTATCCGAAGCCGTCCTGGCAGAGTATCGTCGGCAATCCAAACGACGGCGTGCGGGATCTCCCCGATGTATCACTTTTTGCCTCGAACAACGTTTGGGGCCATTACTATGTCACTTGTTTCTCCGATCCGGTGCATGGCGGGAAATCCTGTTTGGGAGGAGACCCAAGTACCTGGAGCGGCTTTGGGGGAACTTCGCTGTCCGCGCCGACCATGGCAGGTATTCAGGCCTTGATCAACCAAAAAACCGGGAGCCGCTGGGGCAATCCTGATCCCATTTACTACGGGCTGGCTGCGGCTGAGTATGGCTCGTCCGGCAACAGCACCTGTAATGCCAGTGCTTCTTCGCCAGAAAATTCCTGCGTATTTCACGACATTACTCTGGGCGACACGAGCGTCGCTTGCTTGGGGAGCAATAACTGCTTTTACGGGGATAATCCGGGTACCAATGGCGTTCTTTCTCTTTCCAATTCGGCCTATCAGCCTGCTTACGCCGCAGGGCTTGGGTGGGATTTTGCGACCGGGATTGGAACGGTAAACGTCTGGAATCTTCTGACCAGCTGGCCGAACGCAAGTACTGTCAGCTCAACTTTTTAGGCAGTATCACCAGCTACTTTCGTTCCCGGCTCTCTGCCGGGACCGTCACTTACTTTGTTTAGCAAAATAAAACTTTTCAGGAGGAAACATGCGAAGTCAGTTAGTTGTGGCAGCGTTTGCGCTGTTAAGCGGGTCTTTTTTGGCATCAGCTGCGAATTTGGTGGTTAATTCCGGTTTTGAGACCGGAGACTTGTCCGGGTGGGCTCTATCCGGGACAAACTCAGATCCGAGCGACAACGGAATCTACTACGGAGTGGACGGCGCTGATGCACACAGCGGAAATTATGGGGCCTACTTTGGGCCGATAGGCGGCATATTGAAGCTCGATCAGACCTTGGCAACCTCGCCTGGGGCCACCTATACGATCAGCTTTTGGCTGGCGCAGTCCCCTGCTACACCGGCGCCATATGTCAATTCCTTTACAGCCTCATTTGGCGGGGCAACGCTGTACAGCCAGGTTGGTGTCCCAAGCAGCGGCTTCACGCAATACAGCTTTTCGAGCACAGCAAGTTCTAACAGCAGCATCCTGGAGTTTGGCTTCAGGAACGATACAGGGTATTTTTCTTTGGATGATGCATCCGTGACAACAAGTGACACTGTTGTTCCCGAGCCTGTTACTTCCTTGTTAGTGGTGCTTCCCGTAGGCTTGTTCTTGCTTAGAAGATACAAGGACGGGTCTGGGACTAGCACTTCATCCCTCGGAGAGTAGAAAGCGGATCGAAGACATTGGAGCTCGTGCCGCGTTAGTTTACTGAATAAACATGGTCCAAATTACAGTTAGTACTAATGATTTTCCGCAATCTCGGCAAAAAAGTACTAATGATCCCAAATTAGTGCAATTAACCCTTGTAGGATATTCCGGTCCATGTTACCTTTCTTGTCGGAGGTACTTCC
>JAFAZU010000122.1 GCA_019239585.1 Acidobacteriaceae bacterium | reverse complement strand
CGCCGCCGCTGATCCCACAGCGCCAGGTAGGTTAACCCCATGCCGACCAGCCAAATCAGCGCCAGCATGCTTAAGGTAAACCACATGCTTTTCGAGAACAAAAAGCGCACTGGATCAACATGCGCCAGCCCATGCGCTGGAGGGGGATAAAGATGCGCCAGTGCGGCTTGCAGCGCACAAACGGCTCCGATGGCAATCGCCAGTTTCGCGATAAGGTAGAGCCAGTATTTCATTTGCTTCTTAGACTCCTTCACTTCCACCCAAGTTCCAGGAACTTGGCACTTATTTCCGCAGCAAGTTTCTAGCCAAAAACAGAAGGTTGGCCGGACGCTCCGCTAATCTCCGCATAAAATACGGGTACCAGGCGTCACCATAAGGAACATACAAACGCAGCCGGTACCCTTTCTCTACTACTTGCCGCTGCAAATCACGCCGGATGCCGTACAGCATCTGAAATTCAAAACGCTCCGGCGCGATCTTTCGTTCCTTGATGTAAGTGAATGCCTCATGAATGATGTTCTCGTCATGACTGGCAATAGCGGGATAAGTGCCGTGGTCTAGCAGTTGCTTCATCAGTTTGATATAGTTGGCGTCCACCTCGGACTTGCGTGGAAACGCTTTATCGGCATCCTCGCGATAAGCGCCTTTGCAAAGCCGGACTGGGATCCTGTTCTCCGATAGGGAGCAAATATCTTTCTCGCTCCGGTAAAGATATGCCTGGATCACAGCGCGGACATGGCCTTCAAAGCACTCTTGGATGTAATGAACCAGCTTCAGCGTGCGGTCTGTGTATTCGCTCGACTCCATGTCTACTTCCACGCGGCTGCTCATACCCTGCGCTCGCTTCACAACCGCTGCAACATTTTCGCAACAGGCGTCTTCTGAGAAATCAAGCCCAAACTGGGTCAGCTTGATAGAAACCGTAGCAGGCAGATGAGCAGCCTCAATGCTGTTGAGTGCCGCCAAATAACAATCACGTGAGCGGGCGGCTTCCGTTAGCGAATGTACATTTTCGCCCAGGAAGTCGAGCGTTCCTGCGATCCGTTCGTTGGCGAGCTTTTGCAAAACCTGAATGCCGTCCGCCAGCGTATTCCCGGCCACGAAGCGGGAAGTGAGTTTGCGCGACAGCGGGGAATTCTCCATCCACTGTCGCATCCAGTGATTCTGGGAAAGTTGTAAAAGCGTGCGGCGCAGCATGAAAGTGGTGGACCCGGTAAGGCTTTCGGCACTTCACTCAGCCGATGGAAAGGTGCGGGCTTTTCCACTATAACGAGTTCTATTGAAGCATCAATGATCTCAAGTTGTCTGCTAACTCAATCCGATATATTCTTGCTAAGCAGAAGCTAAAAATGTCGCTTCTGTGAGTAGGAAGTGAAACTTTCGTTTTTGGAGGTGTAATGATGACAACACTAACGCAGACCAGACCAGTCGATGCGGAGAAGTTAAATGGGCTCCTTGCTCAAGCTGTCAACGACATGGGTGCCGCCCTGCATGCCGTATTGATTGTGATTGGAGATCGGCTAGGACTATATCGGGCGATGGCGGACGGAAATCCGTTGACTCCGGCAGAACTGGCCTCCCGTACCGGCACGGCGGAGCGTTATATTCGCGAATGGTTAAACGCCAGCGCCGCAAGCCACTACGTTGAGTACGATTCCAGCTCAGGCATGTACTTTATGACGCCTGAACAGGCTTTTGCATTGGCCCTCGATAACACGCCGGTTCACCTACCCGGTTTTTATCACCTCGTCGCATCTTGCATGAAGGATACGGATAAGCTCATTGCAACATTCCGAACTGGCAAGGGCTTGGGTTGGCATGAACATGAAAAGAGTCTTTTCGAAGGCACCGAACGGTTTTTCAGACCAAGCTATCTTGCTAATCTCACGAAAAGCTGGATTCCGGCGCTGGACGGCGTGGACGAAAAGCTAAGAAAAGGCGCGAAAGTAGCGGATGTGGGATGCGGCCACGGCGCGTCCACGCTCTTGATGGCCGAAGAGTACCCTGCTTCTCAGTTCTTCGGCTTCGATTATCATGAACCGTCCATCCTGCGAGCCAGAGAGCAAGCAGAAGCCGCAGGTCTATCTCAACGAGTTTCATTTGAGGTGGCCAGCGCGAAAAATTACCCCGGCAGCTCGTATGACCTCGTCGCTTTTTTCGATTGCCTTCACGACATGGGCGATCCAGTAGGTGCAGCAACCTACGTGCGGCAATCACTGGCCCCTGATGGCACATGGATGATTGTGGAGCCGTTTGCCGGAGATAACGTTGCCGCCAATTTGAATCCGGTAGGGCGCATCTATTACTCTGCCTCGGCTGTGATTTGCGTGCCAGCTTCGCTTTCGCAAGAGGTCGGCTTGGGTTTGGGCGC
>JAFAZU010000112.1 GCA_019239585.1 Acidobacteriaceae bacterium | reverse complement strand
GCTCAATGGTTCGAGCAGGATAGAAAACGCCAGCTCTCGACGGCTTCGATGCACATGGAGGAGCGCAAGCAGGGTCAAACGCTGGAAGTAATCGATCAAGCATCGCTGCCGACAACGCCTGCTTCTCCTCAACGTTTAAAGATGCTTCCCATGGGCATTGTCGCGGGGCTGGTCCTCGGGATCATGATTGTGGCGGTTCGCGAAGTGAAAGACACGTCGCTTAAAACTCTGAAGGATGCCCGGATGTACACGCAGCTTACGGTTCTGGGAAGTGTTCCTTTTCTGGAAAATGATGTGGTAGTTCAGCGACGCAAGCAGATGTTGTGGGTCAGTTGGGCTACCGCCACTGTGGCCGGATTGGCGATCATGGCCGTATCGATAGGCCGTTACTACATACATAAGTAAACGATAAAAGGATAAATATATGAGCCGTGTTCACGACGCATTGCGCAAAGCATCGCAGGAAAGCTATGAGCCTCGTCGACCAGGACGTGCTGAAAGGACGGCTGGCCGTGCGGAAGTGCATCGCTCGGAGGCGCCTCTTCCACCGCCGATTGACGTTCCGGCTCCTCCCGCAGCCGCAGAAACAGAGGCTTTCGTCCGGCCCGATACCGAAAACCTGGAAGACCTCATCGCGAATGCCCGCGAGATCGCGTTCAATCCTTTGCCGGACGCTCTGATCATTCATCCGACCCAGCCGCGTCAAGCGCCAGCCGAGGAGTTTAAAACTCTTCGCACCCGGCTCGACCACCTCCAACGCCTGCAACCGTTGCACACCCTGGTCGTGACCAGCGCTTCGCCGGCGGAAGGCAAATCCTTCACGGCCATCAATCTCGCCATTACCCAATCACAGTTGGCGCAAAGACGGGTTCTCCTGGCGGATTTCGATTTCCGACGTCCTTCTATCCACAGTACGCTTCAAGTTCATTGCTGCCCGGGTATTACCGATTACCTCGTCGGAAAGGCAGCGTTGAGTGACATTTTGCTCCGAGTGGCTGGCACAAATCTATATGTGCTGCCCGCTGGTGAATCCGTTCCTAACCCATTGGAACTGCTGAATCTGCGAGAGTGCAAGTCGCTGATTGAAGAACTGCGCAACCACTTCGATTGGGTTATTCTCGACAGTCCGCCGCTTCTCTTCGCGGCTGATGGCAATCTGCTCGCTACCATGTGCGACGGTACCATCTTGGTTGTGCGTATCGGCTCGACTACTTACGACTCCGTCGCCCGCGCCATGCAATCCCTCTGCGAAAACAATGTTCTCGGTGTCGTCGTGAACGGTGCCCGGCGCGGAGAGCTCTACAGTAAATACACCTACTACCACGATTATTACTACACGCGTGATGGCAAACCGGTTGTGCGTGAGGGTGAGAACGCCGAAAATACTGAAGAACCGGTCGAGTCGGCTCATTAAGGCTGCGGAGGACGCAGCGTAACAATTGTCGCGCCCCACCCGCCTGCCTCCCCAGGAGCATCGGAGTAGGACAAAATAAACGGCGTGCGCGCCAGAACTTTCCGAACGATTTCACGCTGCACCCCGATTCCGCGCCCATGAATGATCCGTAGCGCCGTTAAGCCGAGGGAATGCGCCTCTTCGAGGTAAGCCTCGACCGCTGCCTTCACATCACGCGGCGCAAACGGGTGAAGGTCGAACACGTCCGTAATAGGAACGGAAACCGGTTCGCTATCGAAGCCCATGTCAGTAAGGCAGAGGCCATCTCCGCTGCCGCTGCTGTGACTGAACGGGCGCTCCGCCTTCGCTCAGAACTGCTCGCGACGGTGCATTGCGAAAGTCAGTTTCGTTTTCCGTAAAGCTGAGCGGGCGGTCCAGTACCATCTCGACCGTTGATCCTTTCGCCAAAATCGCGTTAGGGCCCCGAGTCAGAAGCACGCCCAGCAATCCAGCCGCAGCTCCGGCGCCAGCGCCTATACCCGCTCCGGCCCCCGGATGACCCGATCCTAGCCCAATAACCGATCCCAGCGCTGCACCGCTTGCAGAAGCACCAATAACTGTCCCGGCATCACCGCCCTTGTTACTTGGCCCGCCAACCTTACTTTCCTCACGCTTTAGATCCTGATTGTCCCGAGCATCAATCGCCCCAAGGTCAGCCCGAAAGTCCCGCGAAACTCCATTGGGCAGAGTTAATGAATCGAAGCGCACCTGTAACTCGCCCCGGCCCTTCACTCTTCCGGGCCGCTTCACTTCCGTAATGGTGCCTGTCACCCAACTGCCCGGCGGGATAATAATTTTCCCGTTCGACATAACCGGAAAGGCAGTTTCCAGATAAATCCGGTCGCCTACAACCGCCTGCTTCGTGCTGATGCTGTTGATCATGTTCAGCAGGATATGCGTTCCAGGCGGAACGCTATAGGCGGCATTCGGCAGCGACGCTTGCCTTTGGCTGAAATCTCCCGGCGGCTGCGGGTTCGATTCCTGTGCCCATAACGTTGTTCCCAGCAGGCAAACCATTCCCAAGTGCTTAAGCATGATTACTCCTCCTAGTAGAGTCTAGCTGTGATCCCAAACTTTTGCTATACCCCTGACGCATGGGCGCTGACCGCCGTTCCACGCTTTAGCACGCCGAAGGCCTTTCGGACAATCGTGCTGAGCGGTAAGCACGGGAGTTCTGTTTTGGCAACCCACCGGCAATCTCCAACATCCCCATCCACCGTTGCTTCTCGAAGCTCAAAACGGTAATCATGAAAGGTAATGCCGTGACGGAACGATCCTACCAGTCGGCACGGTACCGCTTCCGGCAGGTGCGCCCGTTCCGGCAATTCCCAAAAGCCGGGCATTAAGCGCGAGTCTGCGGGTCGCTGCCACAGTAGAATGCTGTCTCCCTGCTCAACCAGAAACAAAGTGCGTTCCTCTCCAACGCTCTTTTGCGGCTTAATTTTGACCGGCAACGTGTCTTGCGTACCCTGCGCCCGTGCCCGGCATACGGAGGCTACAGGGCAAAGCAGACATTGCGGCCTTTTGGGAAGACATACCGTAGCTCCCAATTCCATGAGCGCCTGATTATAAGTTCCTGGCTGGCGACGGTCGAGAACGGTCTCGGCCAGCGACGCAAAGTGTTTCCGCGCTCGGCTGGATGCAATATTTGTCGAGTCGTTAAAAATTCTGCTCAGGACGCGATAAACGTTTCCATCCACTACCGCATGCGGCAGGTTAAACCCGATACTGGCCACTGCCGCCGCCGTGTATTCGCCGATGCCCGGTAAGGACCGGATCTCGTCATAGCTGTTAGGGAAGGCGCCCTTTTCCGCTATTTTTTGGGCCGCTTTTTGCATATGGCGGGCCCGGTAATAATACCCCAAACCGGCCCAGTACGCTAAAAGCTCCTGTTCCGGGGCTGCTGCCAGCGCCCGGAAGTCCGGAAACTTTTGCAAAAACCGCTCGTAATAAGGGATCACTGCAGCTACGCGCGTTTGCTGCAGCATAATTTCCGAGATCCAGATGGCATACGGGTCCCGCGTGCGCCGCCATGGTAGATCGCGCTGATGGACGGAGTACCACCGCAATAAACTGTTTTGAAACTTCTGAATCTCCTGCCGGGAAAGCATCACCTTATACTAGAAAAGACACTTGGTGCGAAGTGGCTGTACGGGCCGACTTTGCCGCTGATTGCCCGCCGTTTTGTGGCACCATGCCCGAGAAATCAATTACTCCCTCTTGCCAATTGGATGTTGCGGAGAACCACCCCGTTACCGGTCAGCCCGTTCTCGCCATCCGAGGCGCTCGCGTCCACAATTTAAAGAACATAGACGCTGATATCCCGCATAACCTCCTGACTGTCGTGACGGGAGTATCCGGCTCCGGTAAATCCTCGCTCGTCTTCGATACGGTCTATGCCGAAGGCCAGCGCCGCTATGTGGAATCCTTATCAGCTTATGCGCGGCAGTTCCTGGAGCGAATGGAAAAACCGGAAGTTGATGAAATCTTGGGCATTGCTCCACCCATCGCGATCAAGCAGAAAAACCAGACCCGCAACCCGCGCTCGACAGTCGCAACCGCCACGGAGCTTTACGACTTTATGCGGCTCCTTTGGGCGCGCGCCGGTCGAATCTATTGCCCGAACGATGGAACCCGCATCCAACGGGACACGGTCGATCAGGTTGCGGAAACGATGTTAAAGCAGGAAGGAGGCTCGCGCTGGTACGTTCTCTTTTCCGTAAAAGCTGAAACGGAAAATTCCCGCCGCGAACGGCTGTTTGATCTGCGGAAAAAGGGTTTTAACCGGCTTTTCCAGGGTGGCAACACTTTCGAGTTTTCCACCCCGGAATCGTTGCTGGAAATTGATTTTAATAAGCCGCTGTTCATCCTTGCTGACCGAATTGCCATTCGGCCTGATGCTCATGGTCGTTTAGTCGATACGATTGAAATCTGCTATCGCGAAACGGGCGAAGTCTTCTTCGAAGCAGCGGGCGACGGAGTAGAACCAAGGATTCTCCACTTCACGGAGAAGTTCGCCTGCAAAGTCTGCGGGGCTGAAGCAACAGAGCCGGAACCCAGTCTCTTCAGCTTTAACAGTCCGATGGGCGCTTGTCCTGTGTGCCAAGGGTTTGGGAACGCTATCGACTACAACTTCGACCTGATCATCCCGGACCCTACATGCTCCATCGAGGACGGGGCGATAGAACCCTGGACCAAGCCGCAGTACAGGTGGTACTACGACGAAGTTTTCCGCTTTAAATGCGGTTCAAAGGTCCGCTGCAATGTGCCTTATGCGGAACTGCGGAAAGACGAGAAGGAGTTTGTCCGCAAGCATATCTACAACTTCTTTCGGGAAGTAGAGAAGAAGAAATACAAAGTTCATGTGCGCGTTTTTCTCAGCCGCTACCGTGCCTATACGGAATGTCCGGCTTGCCGGGGAGATCGCCTGCGGCCGGAGGCGCTGTGGGTACGGCTGGGGGACTGCAATATCGCGCAAGCTTCGCACATGAATATCGCACAGGCACAACATTTCTTCGATGATCTGCAACTCAGCCCGGAAGAAGCGGAAATTGCTGACCGCATTCTGGAGGAAATTCGCCAGCGCTGCAAGTTTTTAAACGATGTCGGATTGGAGTACTTGAACCTGGACCGGCTTTCCGCCACGCTTTCCGGCGGCGAAGCGCAACGAATTCAATTAGCAACTTGTTTAGGATCGCGCTTGGTAGGAGCTGTCTACGTGCTCGATGAGCCGTCCATCGGCCTGCACAACCGCGATACCGCGCGTTTGATTCAAATTCTGAAGAACCTCCGGGAGCTCGGCAATACGATCATTGTCGTGGAGCATGATCCCGAGATCATGGCCGAGGCCGATCATATTCTGGACATGGGTCCTGGTGCTGGTGAGAACGGCGGGCAGGTGATCTTCTCCGGCAACTATAACCAGTTGCTTTTATCTGCACCCATGAGAGACCGGGAAAGTTCAGCATCGCTCACCGGCCGATACCTTCGCGGCGAGTTGTCCGTCCAGCGTTCGCTGGACCGCCGGAAAGTTAATACCAAACGAACAGTCCGGTTCCTTGGAGCGCGGGCAAATAATCTGAAAAGTATCGATGTGGAAATCCCGCTCGGCATGATGGTGGCGGTTACGGGTGTTTCCGGATCAGGCAAGTCGAGTCTAGTGCATGAGGTGATCTATCGTGCGCTCGAAAAGCGGCTCAACAAAGAGCGGCAGAACGGGAAAAAAGAGGAAGAATCCGCCCTTAGCTCGGCGGAAAGCTCTGCGCAGAAGCTTCCGTTGAAGCGTGTCGAACGCGCGGATCTTCTAACGAACGTGGTCATGGTCGATCAATCACCAATTGGCCGGACTCCCCGCTCCAATCCTGTCACGTACGTCAAAGCTTTCGACCTGATCCGCGACCTATTCGCCTGCACTCCCGAAGCGGAGCGGCGCGGATACACTGCCGGACATTTCTCATTCAACATCCCCGGTGGACGCTGCGAAACTTGTCAGGGTGACGGAACAGTGACGGTCGAGATGCAGTTTCTGGCGGATGTGGAGTTGGTTTGTGAAGAGTGCAAGGGAACGCGCTATAAGCAAACCGTTCTCGATATCCGGTACAAGAACCTGAACATTCATGAAGTGCTTCAACTCACGATTCATGAGGCGCTTGGGTTCTTTGCCGATACGCCCCGGCTTGCGGCCCGGCTGAAAGTGCTGCAGGACGTCGGCCTGGGGTATCTCCGGCTTGGCCAGTCGGCTACAACGTTGAGCGGCGGTGAAGCGCAGCGTGTCAAGCTGGCGGCGCACTTAGCGCAGTCGAGTTGCGAGGGGACGTTGTTCCTGCTGGACGAGCCAACCACGGGCCTGCACTTCGATGATATTGCCAAACTGCTGCGCTCGTTCGAGCGGCTAATCCATAATGGCGGAAGCATTCTGATTATTGAGCACAATCTAGAACTGATTCAGGCTGCTGATTGGGTGATTGATCTCGGTCCTGAAGGAGGAGAAGCGGGGGGCCGCATCGTCGCGCAAGGACCGCCGGAGTTTATCGCCACGGTTCCCGAATCGTACACAGGCCGATATTTACGGCAAACACTGTCGCAAAGCGCAATTGCTTAGATGGACTCTTTTCGCAGCCTGCCCTCGGTCGATCAGGTCTTACGGCAACTCAAAATTTTCGACGGATTGCCGCAGGCCGTCATCACGAACGAGATCCGTTCCGTAATAGCCGAACGCCGACGCGCGATAACCGAAGGCCAGGCGGTTACGGAAGCACCTGTCGCGGAGGAAGTGGAAGTGCGCCTCCGTGACTTGCTTACTCCATCACTCCGCCCGGTCATCAACGCGACCGGAGTTATTCTGCACACGAACTTGGGCCGTGCCCCCCTAGCTTCACTTCGACCGATTGCCCGTTACTCCAACCTCGAATACGATCTAAGGGCAGGGAAGCGCGGCAAACGTGATGTGCATACCTCAGCGTTGTTTGAGCAGCTACTAGGTAAGCCTGCAATTGTTGTCAACAACAATGCCGCTGCCGTGTTCCTGGTATTGCACGAGCTGGCCGCCGGCTACGAAGTAATCGTTTCGCGCGGCGAACTGATTGAAATTGGCGACGGTTTTCGCATTCCAGAAATTATGACGCGCTCCGGCGCAATCCTTCGCGAGGTCGGAACAACGAACCGTACACGCATCGAAGATTACCGTGGAGCGATCAACGAGCGGACCCGCCTGATTCTACGCGTTCATCCTTCCAACTTCCACATCGCGGGCTTTACAGCGCGGCCCGAACTTCGGGAACTCGCCGACCTCGGGCGGCAATCCCGCATACCCGTTTACGAGGACCTCGGGAGCGGTTGTCTAGTGGACTTGCACAGCGCTGGAATCCACGAGCCGGTAGTCTCTGATTCCCTTGCAGCCGGAATCAATATCCTGTCATTCAGCGGCGACAAGCTCCTCGGCGGTCCGCAAAGCGGGATTATCAGCGGGAACGCGGAACTGCTTACGCGCGTTCGCCGCAATCCCTTGTACCGGGCCCTACGCGTCGATAAGCTCATCATTCAGTCGCTCGAAGGAACATTACGTGAAGTTCTCAAACAAAACTGGAGCGACATTCCCACCCTGCAAATGATCCTTGCCGAAGAAGGAGAACTTCGTCAACGAGCAGAACGGGTCGCCGCAAAACTGAACGGGATTCCTGCTTCCGTCCGACAATCCGCTTCACCAATCGGCGGAGGCTCCACGCCGGACCAAAACCTGCCGACCTGGATCGTTGAGTTAACAGTCAAGAACCCCAACGCATTCGAAACTCAGTTGCGTGGAGCTGCGATGCCAGTGATCGCTCGTATTGAGCGTGGCAAAGTCATTCTTGATATGCGGACCGTTGCCGATCCTGAAGAAGGTTTGCTGGTAACTTCCGTAAAGAACGCATGGGAAAATGGTCCGCTTACGAACCGTTTTTCACCCGTTCCTTCCGAATCGCCGGCACAGCCGGATCGCGGCTCCCTGCCTGACCCCGAAATCCACTCAGTCGCAAATCGTTGACATCCCGCAACACCAGGGCGCTTCCCCAAGTTGATTGAGGTGAGTCGCGGTCCCAATCCACTTCAATGTCCCGCAGCGTCAAGCCATCTACATGTTCCATCATCAGTGCATCTGTGGCGCGTAGGTCCGGCTTGTTTTCCGGCAGCATCTTCACGCGCAGCCGCTCAATGGAAATGCCGGCCAACGGGCGTTCGGCGTTTCCGGCTATCAGCGATGTCCCTCGTGCGGTGCCCTGCGTTCCAATAATCGAGATGTTTTCGATCTTCCCCAAACGCGAATCCGGGCCGCGTTTCTTGAGCACGAACTTGAACACTTCCGCGCTCCCCCACTAATTCCAGTGCCGGCGATTCAGCTCGAATGTCACATTCTCGAACCGAACCTCGCTCACCGATCCTCCATCCTGCACATTAATGCCAAATACTTTGTTCGAATCGCGCACGACAATATTCGAGAAGACCACATGCCGAATATCGGCGTACGTTTCTGTTCCAATCATCATCGGCGTCGAGGACGAAGTCAAGATCGAATTGGTGACGGTCACGTTTTCCGTCCGCCGCACCGGATGGTGCGCTGCGTCCGCCACAGCCCCTTCTCCTCCGTAGTGCATGGTCTTCAAACAAATAGCATCATCCCCCGTGATCACAATCGAATCCGAGATCAAGACGTTCGAGGTGGAAACAATGTCAATGCCGTCGGCGTTCACACCCTTTTCAAGATCCGAGTAGATATAAACTCCGCGAATCCAAACTTGATCACAATCCTGAAGGCGCACGGTCCAGATCGGTGAATGAATAATGTGTACGCCCTCAATCCGGATCTCCCGTGAATCCTGAAGCAAGACGTCATACTTTTGCACTCCGGTCCGGTAGTAGCGCTCGAGCGTCACACCGGCTTTGCGGGCAATCTCCATCTCTTCCGTGATCTCTACGTCGATTCGCCGCATGGGCGCATACTCGTATTGAGCTTTCCCGTCGATGGTGCCGCGTCCGGTAATCGCAATATTCTTAACGCCCGAGGCGTTGATAAGAGCAGGTGCGTTAGCGGGCCAATCAGCCGGATTTTGACTGAGCGCGATCGTGGCGCCCGCTTCCAAACGAAGTTCCACGTTGTCCTTTAACCATAGTGGTCCCGTGATGTATTCACCAGGCGGGACATAGGTGACGCCCCCGCCTTTACCCGCGCAGGCATCAATAGCAGCTTGAATCCCTTGTGCAGTCGGCTTCTCCACCACACACCAGGGCGGCTGAGCAGAGAGAAGCGGCACAACCAAAAGCAACAATAAGATGACTCTCACAGGCTATAGCAATTCCAACTTCCACACGATCTTCCCGCCCACAATCGTCGCTACGGGTCCGCCGCGAAACTTGCGCCCGTGAAACGGAGTATTACGGCTTTTTGAAGGCGAACGGTTCACATCGTAAGTCCACTCATGATCCGTGCCAAAAATGGTGATGTCCGCAACCGCGCCTTCGCGCAGCGTTCCGCGAGGAAGCGACATCACGGCGGCAGGCCTGTTTGTAAACAACGCGACCAATTGCGTCAGGTTCATTCTCCCTGTGTAATACAGATGCTCCAAAGATAAAGGCAGTGCGGTTTCCAGGCCGATAACCCCGAAGGGACAACGCTCGAATTCCTGCATTTTTTCCGCGCCTGGGTGCGGCGCATGGTCTGTTGCAATCGCGTCAATTGTTCCATCGGTTAAGCCTTCCACAACCGCCTGAATATCGCACGCCTCACGTAGAGGCGGTTTCATTTTGTAATTGCTGTCATAGGGCAGCATGTCGCGATCCGCAATCGTAAAATGATGCGGCGTCGATTCAGCCGTAACGCGCAATCCACGACTCTTGGCAAACCGGACCATCTCCACCGAAAGGTGCGAAGAGATGTGCGCCACATGATAACGGCAGCCTGTCAGTTCAGCCAATATCAAGTCGCGCGCAACCATCACATCTTCGGAGCTTCGGGGAATGCCGCGCAAGCCGAGGCGAGTAGACTCCAAGCCTTCGTGCATATCCCCGCCCGCGCTCAAGTGCAAATCCTCGCAGTGCTCAACAAGTGGAATATCAAGCGCCCGCGCAAACTCCATCGCGCGACGAACCACGCGCGCGTTCATCACGGGCCTGCCGTCATCCGAGATAGCGACAGCACCGGCCTGCTTCATGGAAGCAATTGCCGATAACTCTTCCCCGGCGCTGTTCTTGGTGATCGCGCCAATCGGGTACACATTGACCACGGCATAGCGCTCCGCCTGTGCGCGAATGTAATTGGTGACCGTGGCGTTGTCATTGACCGGCTGTGTATTCGGCATACAGCAGATGGAAGTAAACCCGCCCGCCGCTGCCGCCCGGGAGCCGCTCTCAATGGTTTCCGCATGCTCAAAGCCCGGCTCGCGCAGGTGGACGTGAATATCAACAAAACCGGGAGCAACCACCATTCCCGTCGCGTCAAACTGCTCGATTCCGCCTGCACCGGCGATGTCCAAGCCGACCTGACGAATAATCCCATCCTCAACGGCAACGTCGTAGACACGATCGGTACCGCTGGAGGGATCAATCACCCGCCCGTTCCGAATCAGTAGCCTGCTCATCGCGCCAGCACCCTTTCCAGCACCGCCATGCGCACGGCAATCCCGTTCTCGACTTGGTTCAAAATAGCGGATCGTTGTGAATCAGCCACTTCGGAAGAGATTTCGCGTCCCCGGTTAATGGGACCAGGGTGCATCACCATGACGTCCGGCTTGGCCTGTTCCATGTGTTCCAAGCGCAAGCCGAAAAATTGAAAATACTCATTAGCTGGAAACGCCGCTTCGTACTGCCGTTCCAGTTGCACGCGCAGCATCATGATTACGTCAGCATCACGGATCGCTTCCACCATGTCCCCCGTCAGTTCAACGCCTGGTGCAATCTTTGCCATCTCCCTCGGCAACAGAGACGCCGGGCCGCACAGCACAATTTGAACGCCGAACTTCGAGAGCAGAAAAACATTGGATCGGGCCACGCGACTATGCGCGATGTCACCAATAATTGCAACTCGCAAGCCCTCCAGCCTTCCGCGCCGGTCGGTAATCGTGAGCGCATCCAAGAGCGCCTGCGTCGGGTGTTCGTGCGTGCCGTCCCCCGCATTCACAATCGGGACCGGCAAATAACGCGACAAAAAATGAGGAGCGCCTGAAGCCGAGTGACGCATCACAATTGCATCCGGCCGCATGGCTCCCAGCGTATTTAATGTATCGACCAGTGACTCGCCTTTCGAAATGCTGGAACCTGCGGCAGTAATGGAAAGAACATCCGCGCCCAGCCGCTTCGCCGCAATTTCAAAGCTTGTGCGGGTTCTGGTGGAAGACTCAAAAAACAGATTGACCACCGTCCGTCCGCGCAGGATGTCGAGTCGTCGGAAGGTTTCGCCGCGAGGGGGCTGGAACTCCTTCGATCGCTCCAAGATCACTTCAATATCCGACCGAGTTAATGACTCAATGTCCAGCAGACCTTTCGGGGTCATCTCAGCGCTCATGCCGGTTGTGGGGCGCCGTCGTCTACGCGTTCCACAAGCAACACTCTCTCCTGACCGTCTACTTCCTGAAACTTGACCTCAATGATCTCATTCGAACTGGTTTGCACCATTCGACCGATATAGCGCGCTTCGATCGGAAGCTCCCGATGGCCGCGATCAATAAGGACCAATAACTGCACGCGCGCCGGACGGCCATGATCGAACAGCGCGTCGAGCGCGGAACGAATCGTGCGGCCCGTGTAAAGCACATCATCCATCAAAATAATATCTTTTCCGACCACCGGAAAATCAATCTGTTTGGCGTTCACAACCGGGCGCTCCCCGACCGTTGACAGATCGTCACGGTAGAGATTGATGTCGAGAACGCCTACGGGAACTTTACGCTTTTCCAGGCTTTCAATTTTGGCGGCCAGACGCTGCGCCAAGGGAACACCGCGCCGTTTGATGCCTACAAATGCGAGCTGATCGAGATCAGTCGTCTTTTCCAGGACCTCATGCGCGAGACGAACCAGCGTTCGGTCAATCTCGGAAGCGCTCATGAGCTGTTTTTTTTCGCGGATAGTTGGCATTCAGGTACTGACACGTCAGATTAACACGGGAGGGAATTATGCTTTCAAGCGGCTCCGGATACGGCGCGCCAGTTTTTCAATCTCCTCTGTTTTTTTCACGGCAGTGATCGGAACAACATAATTGCCGGCTTTTTGCAACTCATCGCGAAGGCTAGTCGCTGCCTGAATCATATTGTTAGCGTCCTTCAAGGATTGCTCATAATTTTCCTTCGCAATAGCATCCTTTTGGGACTTGCCGTTGGGAAGCTTACGGTCTTCTTCGTCCGGGCGTTTCGGAAAAGGATCAGGATGACGTTGGTCAGGGGGAAATTGCTCTTGTGCGCTTAGTGCGGATGACAATAAAAGCGTGAGCAGCGCATTACGGCGTGTACGGCTCATACGGTTGCTATCATAAGCCACTTATGACGGAGGTCGGAGTTGGCCTGATTGGCCTGGGCAACGTGGGAACGGGAGCTTTGCAGATTCTCACCGAGAATGCCCGCTCTCTTAGGGAAAAGCTGGGCTTCAGGTTGGCCGTGAAAACGGTTTGCAGCCGGAACATTCATGCGAAAAAGTCGCTAGTCTGCCCTGATGGCATTACGCGAACGGATAACTGGCGCGATGTCGTTAACAATCCTGAAGTGGATATTGTCGTCGAACTGATCGGTGGTACCGCGACGGCCAGAAACATCATTGAAGAGTCGCTGAAACAGCGAAAATCTGTGGTGACAGCGAATAAGGAGTTAATGGCTCTGTGCGGCCCGGAGTTGTGGTCGCTGGCGAATGCCAACGGCGTGAATATCGCTATGGAAGCGAGCGTGGCAGGCGGCATTCCGATTCACACCGTTCTGCGCGAGGGAATTGCGGGTGACAGCGTTGCCGAACTGTACGGTATTCTTAACGGCACCAGCAACTTTATCTTGACGGAGATCGAGAAGAGCAACGCGGCTTTTGATTCCGTGCTGGCTGAAGCGCAACAGCTTGGATACGCTGAAGCCGATCCCTCAGCCGATGTGGACGGACTCGACGCTCGCTCGAAGCTCGCTATTTTAGCCGCGCTGGCCTTCGGTGAAAAACTGACCCCGTCCGACATCTTTACGGAGGGCATACGGCGGATCACGCCCGTTGACTTCCAGTATGCGCACCAGTTGAAGCACACGGTCCGGTTGCTCTGTTTGGCGCGTCGAACTGCCGACGGCATTGTGTTATCCGTGCGGCCCAGCCTGATCCCGCAAGACACAATACTGGCTCACGTCACGGGAGCTTACAACGCGATCTGGATACGCGGGCAGTATGGCGAGGACACTTTCTATTATGGGCGCGGTGCCGGCTCCAAGCCCACGGGCGTAGCGGTCGTCAGCGACCTTATGCGAGTCGCGCGCGAGATTCGATTCGGAAGCCCGGAACGTGTCAGCCCATTTGCGCATGAGCGCCTGGGTGAATGGAAGCCGCTGCCCATCTCCACGCAGGAACTGCCCTACTTTCTACGTTTCCGCGTGGAGGATAAAGCCGGTATCATTGCCACGCTGGCGACGATTCTGGCCAAGCACCGCATTGGCCTTGATGCCGTGCTGCAATTACCCCGCGAAGACTGGCGAAACCTGCCCTTTGTCATCACCACGGAACCCGCGAAAGAACAAGCCATACGCGAAGCCTTAGTCGAGATCCGTACCGCTGATTTTTTGGTCGAAGCACCCCTTGCCATGCCCATGGAGCGGGGCTTCGGAGGAGGCAGGTAAAAAGTTCCTGCTGTTTTCTTAGACCCGGAAAATCTCTGATAATTATCAATAAAATCATCTTAATCAGAATTGTATGTATATGTAAATTATTCCTAATTACAGGCAATTCTTGTTTTTTATGGGAATATTTTTCGGCCTGATCCCCCACTGAATAAGCAAGAGGCCCTGCCAAGGACAATCCTCTGCTGCTGACAGCCTCACCTCTGCTGTGGGCGGCTTTATCTCAAAAGAAAGATTTCTGTTTATGTTGAACCTCACACCTGCGCGTGTGTTGCGCGCGGGTTTTCTCTGCGCGCTTTCCGCGCTCACTGTTATGCCCTCCAGCGCTGCCAGCCGCTTTGTTGCTGCTGGCGGAGATTTGCAAAGCGCCTTGGATCAGGCAACCGGCGGAGATACGATTACCCTCGCTGCCAATGCCAAATTTACTGGCCACTTTACGCTGGCGGTTAATAATTCAGGCCAGTGGATTACGATTCAAAGCTCTGCTATGAGCAATTTGCCCGGCGCGGGTCAGCGTGTGTCGCCCGCGCAGGCGCAATATATGCCGAAGATCGTTACCCCCGACGAAAATTCAACGCTGGTGATTCCGAGCGGCGCGAATTTCTACCGCATCCAGGGTGTTGAGTTCACGGCTGCTTCCGGCGTGTACGTCCAGGATCTCATTCGGGCAGGTACGTCCTATGAAACTTCCGTCAGTCAATTGGCCCATGATATTGATTTTGACCGGGATTATATTCACGGCGATATCGTCGGGGGCGGGGGCGGCAAGCGCGGCATCGCGTTAAATGACATCGCCACCACCATTGAGAACAGCTACTTTGAGGGTTTTATTAGCGATTGGCAGGATACGCAAGCGATTGCCGGCTGGAATGGTCCGGGTCCGTTTACGATCCAGAACAACCATTTAGAAGCCGGTACGGAAATTTTGGCCTTTGGCGGCGCTGTGCCTGCCATCAACGGTCTCGTACCATCGAACATTCTTGTTCAGAACAACGAGTTTTATAAGCCGACTCGCTACTACACCGGAAGCCCCGACTACGCTGGTTTCAGGGTCTGGGCGAAGAATCATATCGAATTGAAGAACGCCCAGAATGTCTTGATTCAGAACAATACATTCACCAACAACTTCGTCCAAGCCGACCAACGCGGCTTTGTTCTGGTCCTGAATGTGCGCGACGAATACGGACAAGTGCCGTGGGCGACCGTCTCGAATGTCACCGTGAAAAACAACCTGCTCCAACATATTGCGGCCGGTGTGCTCTTCCTGGGGCACGACGATGGAGACAACGGCGGTACGGCGGGCAACTTCCACCTCTCGAACAATGTTTATGAGGATATGGGCGTTTATGGCGGCGATGGGCGGCTGTATCAAATCCTGAACGGCGTGAACGGCATTACCATCGATCATGAAACTGCATTTCCTACCTGTTGGCTCATGGTGTTTGACTTCATGCCTTCCAGCAACATTAAAGTTACAAACAGCATCTTCGCGAACGGCTGGGGTATCGCGGGTGACGGCACCCTCCAAGGAAATCCGACGCTTGCCTACTACGATCAGGGTGGGAGTTTTGTCAATAACGTTGTCATCTCGGGTGATGCAACGCAATACGCGGGCAGCTACTTTGCCAACAACGCATTCCCCGGCTCGGCCACGGGCGTAGGCTTCGTGAACTATAACGGCAACAACTTTTTATTGGCCGCAAACAGCTCTTTCAAAGGCAAGGCTACTGATGGGCTGGACCTCGGATCAAATCTGCAAAGTATGACCGGTACTCTAACTACTCCCACAGGCTGGGTCAAAGTTGTTTCCAAAAACAGCGGCAAGTGCCTGGATATAACGGGTATTTCGACGGCGCCCGGCGCTCCCCTGCAGCAGTGGACTTGCACGGGCGGTGACAATCAAAAGTTCCAGTTCACGCCGGTTCCGGGTGGCTACAAGGTCACTGCCAAGAACAGCGGCTTGCAACTGGATGTCTGGGGCGGCCCTAACGCTACGCAGGACGGTCCGGCAATTAAGCAATGGCCCTACTGGGGTGGAGCGAATGAAATCTTCCAGGTCTCCCAGGAAATGGACGGCTATTACACGATTCATCCGGCCGACAGCGGCAAGTGTTTTGACGTGTCAGGTATTTCGAAGAACGACGGCGCGCCTGTTGCTCAATGGACCTGTTGGGGCGGCGACAACCAGAAGTGGTCGTTCATTCCCGTCCAGTAAGACGCTCTTTGCATAACACCTGATCCCAGTCTGCCCCGCACGCGCCTGAAATCTAAAGCGCGTGCGGGGCAGCTTCTTTCATACGTGCTTCCCTACAGCTTTCCATTTGGGTGTGTTAGGATTGCAGAGGACCCGCCTGCAACCGGGAGAGGTGGCTGAGTGGTCGAAAGCAGCGGTTTGCTAAACCGTCGTAGTGCCTTAAAGCGCTACCGGGGGTTCGAATCCCCCCCTCTCCGCCAGTTCTTCACAAGCAATAACTTGCGAGTTGGCTAACACGTTTACATCTTTCGGATCGATAAACTTCAGCTGTAATAGTCTCAGCGGGCATGAATTCTGCCATGGAAGCTCCCCACTGTAAATACCCCGATCACATCATGTTTTCCTGATGCAGTGTCGGTTTCTTATAAATATGGAATGGCTATAAACGGGAGGACCGGTTTCTGCGCGCTCGTGCCCTGCTGGATAGTCCAACGTGGAATGCCGATCTCGCCACATCTCGCATGAGAAACACAGCAAGTCCTATAGTTACCGCACTTATGTACTAACACCCTATAGCCTCCCAACAAATTTTAGGTTACTCTAGTAAGCACCTACTCCCCAGTAAGTCGATCCGGAGGTACTGGCGGTACTGAGTTTCACTGTGTTTTCATCGGGTGAGGCTCACCCAGTTTGAGTGTCGGAGAAAAGAGGAAGATTTGAAGTACTTATCGATTCTTATAAGTAAATGTCATCGAGGGTCGTTCAGCAAAGGTTTATTTTTGACGCTCCCCTTTTGTATTTATTTTATTTATACTGTCCCAAGCGCCTCAGCTCAATATTTAAACGTAACTGAAGGGCAACCCATTCGCTACAACGATACTGCTTACAATCTCCATTCTGCAGGCTATACAGGCAAGTGGGACAACGGCGACACCCATGCCTCTGCTTGGATGAATGATGGCAACGAGCTCATCACATATAACGACGGAACCATGCCTATTCCGGTGTCCATCACCGGCAGGGCACTCTGGCCTTATTATTACTCAAATATTGGACTCGATGTCATGCCGGGAGGCGGCGATTACACCTCGCTTACCGGCGTAAATGCGATGGCTGACTACGGAACCTCGTCGCAAATCAATCTTCCCTCCGGCTGGACAGATGACCGCACTTGGAAGACCAGCGGCATCGCTCCCTATAATGGCTGTGTTTACCTGACGGTTCAACGACAGGAAGACTACGACACGCTTCCGGGCGGCGGCGTAAGTTTCACTGTCAATAACGGATTTCGAAACGGCAGTTCAAGCATCGTTAAAAGTTGCGATCACGGCGCCACGTGGGTGAATTCCTGGAACAACACGCCATCTTACGGCGGCAATCCTCCGCCAGCTAATCAGCAGATGTGGCGTGTCGGCGTGCGATGGTATGCGAATGCCAGCTACTCGGTCGGTGATTACGTCCTTGATACACGTGGACACAACCAAGTAGCGACTCACAGCGGTATAACGGGTCCGTCCGCTCCCTCCTGGAACGCGACTGCAGGTGGTTCGACAGTTGACGGCAGCATCACTTGGACCGACGCTGGCCCAGCAATAGCAGGATTTGTCCCAGTCACTTACTGTCAAGATAATACGATCTCTTGCCCCGCAACCGGCGCCGATGGGTTCACCGGCGGTGCGTACATATATCTGACCGCGATCGGGGCTGGAGATACGGGGCAGGGATCTTATGCAAACTACTATTTAGCGCGAGTCTTGAAAACCGATTTTCCATCCCTCGATGTCACAAAGTATCAATACTGGAAAGGTTCGCCGGGCGGACTTGTTTCTGACCCTAGTAATTGGAGCAATTCCATGGTGGGAGCTCAGCCCATCATCAATGTCACAGGTATGCGCTCACAGGTGTACTATCTTGCTGGCGTTCATGAGTATTTACTGATTCATGACACCGCTCATGGCACCTTTGAGTTCTGGATCGCAACGAGCCTTGCCGGGCCCTGGATCAAAACAGGGTATACGGTTACGAGCCAGGACTTTGCCGAATTCCCTTCGCTTCTCATGAGTACTGTACACACGACTAGCTCGGATCCGGCACAGGTGAGTTTTCTCATAGAGTACGGCGGCTGTGCCGCCAGTGATGGGAATGAACAGGATTTCCCGGTCTACCGGCGTTATTCAAGCGCGTTTAAAGTAATCACGCTTACAGAAAGTTCGACATCGGCAGTTACGGCAGGAGCAGCCGCCTTTACTGACAGTATTCCCCGGACGGGACTGATCGCCGACCTTGCATTTCTACCCGAATTAGGGAACACGATTACAGATTACAGCGGCGCCGGGCATACCGCAGTTGCCAGTTACACGTCAACCCCAAATACCGGCTCAAACTACTCGACAGGCGGTATTTGGTTCAACGCCTCAAATCCCGGAAATGACGTTCTTACAGGCAGTTATAAGGTTACTGTTCCCGCGCCCGTTACAGGTCCATTTACGCTTTTTGTGGCATACCGGAAATTACAACAGCCGCAGAATAATGAATGCATTGTTTCTGGAAGTCAAATCTCAATCTGCCGTAATGGATTGAACGCCGACGACTGGCTGATTACCGTGAATGGCGCGACCACGGAATGGAGCGATGGGTCTACTTACAACGGAGCGTACTATAGCACCGGTTGGGACGGTTCGTGGAATACGTTTATTGTGATGTACAACGGAACCACAGTGAACACCTACAACCAGTACACTCTGTTTTCAGGTAACTCTCCAGTGATTTCTCTTCGAGGTAGCCTTGCGGGATCAAATTTTACTCTCGGCGGCAATAACTTTTCCGGGGAAATCGCGCGCTTTGTGCTGTACAACCGCGCCATGGAAACGGCCGAGTTGCAACTCTCGACCGACTCGATTATCAGCGATCTGAAGGCCCGTAATATTTATTTGACCCGCCCGGTTCGTACCGGCGAATATGTTCTTGACTCGCAAGGTGTTCCGCTGGCAGCGTGGAGCGTTCGCAGAGTTCTATCAAGTTGGACCGGTCCCCTGCTCAGGCTGCATAGCCTCTCTTTGGGAACCGACATGGATATACCGTCCGATTTCTTTGGCAATTTGGATTCGAGTGTCGTGAACAGTTTCTGCGGCCTTGTACTGACCAACTGCATTCCAACTCAGCTGTACGATCAAACAGGCAAAGGTAACACTCTCACCGTCAACTCTCTACCCGCGCACCACCCGGTTCTAACAACCTGCGGATCAAGGCAGACCTACTGCATCTACCAAGACGGCTATTCTTCATTTGCAACGCCGAGTAACTTCTTCTTCTATGGGTTTACGGGAGGTGTCAGTGCGGTGATGGGTATTGATCAGACCCACAGTGGACCCAACAGTGGATTTCTGACCTACTTTGATGGTATAGCGAGTCCCAGAGGCGTGACAGGTCTGCTGTCTGCGCTAGAAGGGGACTCTACCAACCAAACGCTGTCTTGGGAGCGCGCGGGCTTTTGTCCGCCTGGAGTCAACGTTTCAAACATGGAGCAATTTGTGGCGTTTTCCTGGTTTGATTCTTATCTGGAGCACTTCCTACTCAATCTCAATTACGCGCCTAATGCAACGGTGTCTCTGTCTCACACACAGGTTCGATTCCAAACTTATGGATTCAGCGTCGGCAGCATCGGCATTTCCGGAGGCCCATACGGAGCTGGTTCCTTTTCCGAAGTGTTTCTTTGGGATCAGGCGCTCTCGGCAGGTCACGTTCGCGAGATCGGTCGTAGTGAGTCTGCGTACTTCGGAACCCCTTACATTCCTTAGCAATGGCAAGGCTGGATTCAAGGCGCTGGGGATGGGTCGGTTCGGAGTGATATAGTACGCCAGTAGGAAAGGGTGTGACGAGGAATGCGACCCAGCATAGCACTTACTCTGTCGGTCTGCGGATTGATAGGCTCGTCCCAACTCGCTCGGGCCGATTCGTTTCTATACTCGAACGGCGTTTTCAGTACCATCCATTTTCCGGGCGCTGACGATACGGTGGCTCGCGACATTAATAATGCCGGCCAGATTGTAGGAGCCTTCACCAATATTGGATTCGGTGGTTACGGTTTTCTCTACAGCCAGGGTGAGTTCAGCCGCATTAGTGTACCAGGCAGTTCGTCAAGCGGCGCGTACGGCATTAACAACGCCGGTCAGATTGCCGTTACAGCCTCATTTGGCAGCGGGTACTACGGATATATTGACACTAATGGTGTGTTCACCACGTTTAACTTCTACCCAAACAGCAATAGCTTGACGATGCTGAACGGCATCAACGACGCTGGCCAGATCATTGGATTCTTTGTCCAGATCGATGCATTTGCGGCCTCTTATCTATACAGCAACGGAATGAACTATATATTGCCCGGCGAAGGGTTAGGCATCAACAACGCTGGGCAGGTTGTCGGACCATGTAACTATTCGTCGTGCCCGTATGGAAATGGAGTTCCGAGTGTAGGATTTCTATACGCGAACGGAACGTTCACAAAAATTGCCTTTCCGGGCGCATCATCGACCACTCCCACCGGCATCAACAATCTCGGCGAGATCGTGGGAGAGTATGTTGACAGCACTTCTAGCCAGCATGGCTTTGTCTACCTGAACGGCGCGTTCAATACCTTCGATCTCCCAGGCAGTCTGGCTACAATGCCCCTTGGTATCAATGATTCGGGCGAGATTGTCGGAACCTTTACTCCTACGCCGATCCCCGAGCCTGCCTCGCTCTTCTTGCTGGTCTCCGGGCTTGCCGGTCTCGGCATTCTGATCCGACAAAGACGATCAACAGTCCAAACCTAAGTGCTGCGTTCGGAACTGTTCGCACGAGCCACAACGAGGCAGCTTCCACCGATACGAGACATGCGCCCGGAGGCAAGCCTCCGTAGTTCGCGCTCCATTAAATAGGCAAGCGCTTTCGTTTGAAGTTTGCCTCCCACCTGATGGTCGATGCGCATTCTCTCCTCCGCCGTTCGTTTGGGAGTGATCCCGAATCGGAAAGGTAAGGCGCGAAGCAAAAGAATTCCAAAGGGAAGAAACCCGAATATGTAAGTCGCAAACTCGATTTGGAAGCCGGAGGCTGTAAGAGTGTCGGACAAGCTCCGCAGTGTGTACCGGCGCCAATGGCCGGCCTCTTCATCTTCGTGGGACCAGAGCGTTTGAAAGGCCGGTACAGTAATATAGATCCGGCCGTTTGCTTTCAGAAAACCGTGGACTTCCTGAAGAAATTTGCGATCGTCTTCGATGTGCTCGATCACGTCAAAAAGGCCGACTGCCGGTAAGGTGGCAGGCAGGAAGTGAGCGTCTCCCAACGTCGCCTGTACGACTTGCCGGATGCCGCGCTTTCTCGCATTTTGGGCGCCGGCATGTCCGGGTTCGACCAGCACCACCTCCCAACCTGCATCCTGAATGGCTTGAGCAACATAACCGTTTCCTCCGCCGATGTCAAAAAATGTTCCTTCCGGAGGAAAGCGCTTTAAAAGCTCCACTAAACTGGCATTTCGATGGCGAAACCAGAAGGAGGAATCCTCAATGGTGAAGCAGTTCTGATTCCCGTCCTCAGGGTACGAGACGCCTGAGGATGTCCGGGCGCACCACAAGCCGTCCGGGCGTAATTCGATATTCGATGCAATCTCCGAAAGGTTCACGGGCATTCTGTAGGAAGCTATTCTAGTGGGCCATCCAGCTCGGTGTTCGATAAAGGGCAAGTCCAACAAGGCCGGTTGTAAAAGGTGCGGAGTACGGTATCCGCCCCGGTGTCGCGTCCGTCAACGAAGAAAGTACCGTCAGGATAGCTATCCCCTTTACTGAGGCGGAGAATGTAGCTTCCGGCTGGTATGAGGTCCTGCGGCGTGAGCGATATAAAGTATTTCTTTTGTGCCGAATCCGGTATGGGCAGGAATCCTAAATGAAGATATGTACTACCGGAGCCTGCGACTGCATCGGCTGATATTTGAACACTGGCCAAAGGTGGACCCTCTCTTGTAGATGAAAGGGACAAGTGAAATGAGCCTTGCTTAGTTCCGCCAGCTTTGACGGCGTCGTGCAGTATGACTTCTACTTCGACTGCCGTCAAATTATCATGCTCGGCTATGAAACTCTGCGTGTAAGAGTGGTCCGGGAGGAGAGCCTCCGGCGTACTCTCCGCTAAATCGCCATCTATCTGGACATCGACACTCGTTTGCAGCGGTTGAGGGCCACTGTAAGCCCGGTGTACAACCTCGGTCAGAGCATATATATTCACGGAGAATAAGCCAATCACGACGACGGCAGCCACATATTTACTAATCCGCGGTATCGCGCCCAAGCCAAGAGCAACAAGCACCACAATTGCACTCAGGGATTGATAGATGAGTCTGCCTTGCGGCTGCTCATACATCAAGTTGGCGTAAGCGAGGAAAGCGAGGCTTCCCAAGGCGGTAGCTGCCATAAGAAGCGAGATCCATAACAACTTTTCTCGCTTCGGGACGGAGAACAGCAGCCCGCACCAGGCAACCAAATAGAGCATTGCATAGCCCTGATAAATGAATCGAGGCAGTTTCAGAGTCAACCATCCGAAATATCCGAAGAACGATTGTGAGAGCTTTCGCAGAAACTCGGTACGGAAGTAAGGGTCCGTGATGGACTTCTTGTGAACCATCAGGGGAACGGTTTGAGCGATCTTGCTGCTGGCGAGAATGTCACCATACACCCATTTATTCCAAATCAACCAAGGGAGAACAATGAACCCGCAGATCGCAAACAGGTATGCCCACCGCTGAAATCGAGTCCGCCAGTTTGGGGCTGTCAGCAGAATGGCGGCGGCAAATACCGGAACCAGTACGGCAGCGCTAATTTTTGAAAGGAAAGCGAGAGCGATCGCAACCGACCCGCAAACAGCAGGAACTATCTCGAAGCCACGTACGATCATGCGCACAATGAAATAAGTAGCGATGGCGGAGAAACAGACAAGCGCCGGATCGTTGTTGACAGATGCGCTTCGGAAGTCGAACTGCGGTAGAAAGCCGATTAACGCTGCCGCCATGACCGCTCCCGGCCTGCTCTTTGTCACTTCAAAAACCGCTAGTGCAGTGAACACCACAGCGATAAGTCCGAAGGTGATGGTTACCAGCCGGGCGCGTCGAATAGGCCAATAACGGTGGCTATCACCAGGACAGTTAGCAAATAGGTGCGGCCAACATGGCGAATCAATATGCACACGCAACAGATGGTCGAAGTGAAAACCAAAGATTCGTTCGAACTCCGGGTGCTGCAATATGGGGGGAGGGCGCATAGAGGAAGCCAAGGGAGCGATCAGCAGGTAGTAAAGAGGTGGCTGAGGCGCTTCCAGATAGTCTGTCGTGTAGGGTGGAAGAGCGAGATGAGAATGAATGTATTGGGCGTATTTCCAATGATGCAGCTCATCGGGCGACTCGTACACGGGCACAATAAATGCCCAGAGAACCATGGTGATTGCGCAAACTGCAATGACGATGCTTAACGGCATCCAATACAAAATCTTAGATTTCAGCATGCAGGCACGCCCGCCGGCTGGGGAAGCCGCGTCCGCCAGGATCGAACGATCTCTTCAAAAACATCTTGCAGAGTTCTGGTAATGCGCCATTGCGGAAAGTGCTGCTTCATCTTACGGAGATCACTGTAGTAACAGATATGATCTCCGATCCGGTTCTCTTCCATATAAGTGAAGCGCTGCGGATGGCCGGTCAATTCTTCCACAATTTGAAATGCCTCCAAAATGGAGCAGGAGTTTTCTTTGCCTCCCCCAATGTTGTAGACCTCTCCACAGCGGGGCGACTCAATAAAGGCCCGAATGAAGCGGGCCACATCTTCTGAGTGAATATTGTCCCGGACCTGCTTACCTTTGTACCCAAAAATCTTGTACTCCCGGCCTTCGAGATTGCAACGCACTAAATAGCTCAAAAAGCCGTGCAACTCTACGCCCGAGTGGTTCGGGCCTGTTAAGCACCCTCCGCGCAAACAGCAGGTCGGCATATTGAAGTAGCGCCCGTACTCCTGAACCATAACATCGGCGGCTACTTTGGAAGCGCCAAACAGCGAATGTTTGGATTGATCAATGGAGAAGGTCTCCGGGATCCCGTTCTCATATCTCGTGTCAGCGTAGTCCCAACGGGTGTCTAGTTCCTGTAATGCAATGGTGTTCGGCAGGTCGCCATAGACTTTATTGGTGGACATGTGCACAAAGGGCGACTCCGGACAAGCTTGCCGCGCTCCTTCGAGCAGATTCAGAGTTCCGACAGCATTCGTATCAAAATCATCAAACGGGATAGCTGCGGCACGATCATGTGAAGGCTGCGCAGCCGTGTGTACAATTACATCCGGCTTAATGTCTGCTATTAGACGGATTATGGCGACCCGATCCCGGATGTCGACATAGTAATGCGTATAGTCGCTGATATCCCGGCGCAGGCGTTGTAGCGACCAGCGCGTATCACCCTCAGGCCCGAAGAAAACAGCCCGTTCATTGTTGTCAATCCCATTGACCTGAAAACCATGCTGCCCCAGGTGAATGCTTACCTCCGAACCAATGAGCCCGCATGAACCAGTAACCAGAGCTTTTCTCTTCATCTCATGAAGTTCCTGTTTAACTTGAAGTCTCTCATAGCGCTCATTTACTCCTTGTAAACAGTTCTAAATACAATATTGAGAGAGTTCGGCTTAATAAAGTACTAAAAGTAATAGTACTAACTAGCGTACAAAGTTAACTTGTTAGTAACAAAGCTTCTTTTCCGCTTGATAAGCCTTCCTCGCTCGAACACCTGCGAGTCCTTGTGCCCTCTTATCAGCAGGTTAGAAGTAGGATAAAACATTTTACTGAGATTTTGTTCTTGACTTTTTCCACATTATTACTTCTAATGCATTTAATGGCTAAAGTTGTAGTCTCTAGGAAGCGCAGAGCCTCCAACTGCTCCCGTACGCGGAGGCCGAGATGTACGGGAGCGCCATGGATAGTTGGTTTCAGCAATGAGCTGGCAGGCAGATTGCGCCAAGCTTTGGAAAAAACAATGTGGACGAATCCTCTTTTAGTCCGCATTGAATTAGCGGGAGGGAAGCTGCCGTGAAATACAAGAGCCTATGTTTTGCCTGAGAGAACTTACTCAGGAACGTAAATCAGCAAGCCTCGCCTACTCCTTCACGACGGCTGCTAACGGGCAGAACCGCAAGCTCCGGCGGGCAAAAACAGCCGGAAGCAGAAACTGCATTACGAAAGTATCAGATTTAAATCCAAAACGGAGAGTCTATGGCGCTGGCCGCAGCGTCCCTTATTACCTCTTATGGAACGTGAGCAAGAAACAATGAAAAGGGCTGTCCTGCACGAAATGTTGAAGACTGAGATTACCTTGGAAACTCCACCTAATGCTCAGCGCGGGCTGAAGTGGTTGGCGAGTCAAGCGGATCATTTCGCTCCCTGGATCGTGACCAGCATACTGGCCATGATGGGGATGCTGGGTATCGTCAAAGCCTATTACAAACCGCTATGGCTTGACGAAATTATGGGCGTGCTGATTGCAAAGGTCCCTCTAAGGTCTGACATTTGGGCCATTTGCAAAGCAGGCGTTGATAATCAACCACCTCTCTATCACTACGCCATGCGGTCGAGCATCCAGTTCTTTGGAAATGACGCTCTGGGTACACGAGTGCCTTCTCTCGTGGGTTACCTGCTGTTTTCTCTTTGTCTGTACTGGTTTGTAAGTCGCCGCGCTTCCCGGCTGTATGGGGTGGCGGCGATGCTGTTTCCATGGACGACCCGCTGCTGGTATTACGCAACGGAGGGGCGCCCTTACGGGCTGATGCTCGGGTGCGCCGGGATAGCGGCTGTATGTTGGCAATCCATCGTCATGCGGCGAAGGAGGGGGCTCATGCTCGCAGGGCTTTGCCTTTCTCTGACATGCGCCCTGAATCTGCATTATTACGCCGTGCTGCTGTTCGTGCCGTTTGGGATCGCAGAAGCTGTTCGTACTTATCGCCAGCGTAAGTGGGACATCCCCGTCTGGATCGCTTTAGCGGCTCCGCTTCTGGTGCTGCTGGCCTATCTTCCTGTGATTCGCGCCGCCAAGGCCAATACCGGTATTCCTTACGCGCCTTTCGCCCGAGCCAACCTGCCGGTCACCGTATGGTATTTTGCTGCAGATTTTCTTCAGTCTAGTTTAGTCCCTCTGATCTGCCTTGGTGTTTTATATTTTGTCGTGCAAATCTACAGTCGCCCGTCGTCTACGGCCCAGCTTGCCCGCGCTGCGGTCGCGAAACGGTTAGAGCTGATTCCGGAAGCGTTTCTTGTTTTGGGCTTCACCTGCTTTCCAGTCTTCGCTGCCCTCCTATCCAGGTTCGTCACGCATATCTTTTTTTCCCGCTATGCAATTGGCGGTATCTTTGGGTTCGCCCTGCTGCTCGGATTCTGCGCTTGGCTCGCCTTTGGCGATCAAAAGGAACCGGCTTTAGCGCTCGTTGCCATTTTTGCAGTTCTGGTTCTACACGATCGCATATTCGACGACTATCGGACTCTGCTGGGCGACCGTGCAAACCCGGCGCGTGTCGGCATCCCGCAGCGAATTCATGGCCGGGCGCAAGTTGACGGTCTGCCGATCGTCGCAACGAACCTCGATGACTACATGGGATTTTATTACTACGGCGATTCTGCCTTCCGGAAGCGCGTGTTTTACGTGTCAAGCGAGGAATTGGCTAAGCAATATTTAGGTTTTACTTTCCACGAGCGCATGATGATCGGCTCTGCCCCTTACTTTGGTACTCAAGTCGTTGATTACAATAAGTTCGTCGGGGAGCATCCGCGCTTTTACGTTTTCGGAACCTTGCAATTTTCAGAGTGGGTTGTTCCAAAACTAATGGCGGATGGCGCCGAGCTTCGCTTGGTACAAGGCGGTCCTATAAACACTGACGGCGGCTTTGCTGATGTTTGTCTGCTGGCGCAAATGCCCGGTAAACCATCGCCAGTGAATGACAAATGACGGCTGGGACATTTTATTGATATCTGTTAACACTTACGGAATATCACTAAGATAAATTGGTATTAATTAAAGTAGATTTCGTGCTAGTACTCTGAATGATGGCATTATAGCTGTCTACTGCGGTATATTCGGCTGAGTAATAGAGACTGGCGTTCGATCATGACCGGCGGAGGCTTGATTCGGACCGTTGCACCTGATAACAGCGTTATGTCCAGCATACCTTTCAATTGCGTGAGCCGAGTTGGCACCGAAATGCAGTACATTCAAGAGGCCTTTAATCGTTTGCACATCTGCGGCGACGGCCATTTTACAAAAAAGTGCCATCACCTTCTCGAAAAGGAACTGGGAACCCTCAAGGCATTGCTGACCACATCGTGTACGCACGCTCTTGAAATGGTCGCGTTACTCCTGAACATTCAGCCCGGCGACGAAGTCATTGTTCCTTCTTTTACGTTTGTGTCAACTGTGAATGCGTTCGTCCTTCGCGGGGCCAAACCCGTATTTATCGATATCCGTTCTGACACCCTGAATCTGGACGAGCGCCTACTGGAATCACTGATCACACCGGCTACTAAAGCGATTATCTGCGTCCATTACGCCGGTGTCGCTTGCGAGATGAACAGAATTCTTAGAATAGCTGCTCGCTATAGGATTCCGGTTGTGGAGGACAACGCGCATGGCCTGTTCGGCCGTTACCGTGGTCGCGCGCTAGGAACATTGGGCTGCCTGGCCACTCAAAGCTTTCATGAGACCAAAAACTTTAGCTGCGGCGAGGGCGGGGCGTTGCTCATTAATGATCGTAATCTCGTCGAGCGGGCAGAGATCTTGAGGGAAAAAGGGACTGATCGTAGCCGCTTTTTTCGGGGGCAGGTCGACAAGTACACCTGGGTTGATCTTGGTTCCAGCTATCTTCCGTCTGATATCCTTGCCGCTATCTTATATTCCCAGCTTGAAGTACGGGATACAATCCAAGCAAAACGGAAGGTAATTTGGGAGCGTTATTTCAAAGAACTGAGCCGGTGGGCAGCCGATAATGAGGTTCGCCTGCCGGTTGTTCCAGCGCATTGTGAGCAAACATTCCACATTTTTTACCTGCTTCTGCCAAATTGGGAAGTGCGCCAAGCCTTAATCGAGCACCTGAAACAACGCGGAATTCTTAGCGTATTTCATTACGTTCCGCTTCACTTGTCGCAAATGGGGCGGCAATTTGGCCCCTCATTCTGTCCTGTAACCGAGCGGGTCAGTGATCAGTTGCTAAGATTACCGTTGTACAGTGGTTTAACCGAAAGCGACCAGAGAAGGGTGATTGATGCTGTAATGGAATTTGAAGTATCGGAATTTGCTCTACAGCGTAGCGCCGCAGCATTCGCAGGTCGATAAATGAGAACTGCCAAAACTTTATCTATGAAGATGCAAGGTCGGGTACGTACGTTTACCCCTTATCTGCTTATTGTTTTCCTGCTCATTGCTTTTTCCCCGACGAGTTTTGCTAAAAGTAAAATCGATGGAGATTGGGAAGGCGTGGTTGACAAATATCCCATGGTCTTTCATATCCAAGTGGGTGGCGGGTCTACGGTTGACAGCCCCAAGCAAGCGGTTCCGATTTACGGTATGCCCATAAATGCCAGCCTGAATGGCAAAAATGTACGACTGTCAATGCTGAGCGGCACAGCGACTTTTGAAGGCACACTCGATGGTTCACGCATCGTGGGCACCTTTTCACAAGCTGGATCCAAGTGGCCCATGACTCTGACAAAGAGTTCAAAAAAACACAAGTCTTGATTCGATTACTGCCCCCGTGTGCGGCTGCCATGAAGTGCGTTTGGGGCCTGCATACTCATCGCCATTGCCCCATGTGACGGAACCTTTTCAACCGGTCACTCCGTTCCCGGCTCCGTGTCGGGTTCGCTTCCTTCAGAGCCGGGAACGGAGTGACCGGTTTATATCCAATCGCAACCGCTCTAATCATGTTACAGCCTTGTTACTAACATCCAGATCGCTTTGCTTACAAACACAAAGGGCGAAGCGGTTTGCTTCGCCCTCCATTATATTTATGAACCAACTTGTAAGCGTTACCGACTTGCCGTCTGCTTCGGCTGGTTACCCGATGCTGCTGTTAACTCCTCCTCGATAGCAGCCCGCAACTGCTCATAAGGTGCATTGCCCATAGAACGGCCATTGATAAAGAAGTGGGGTGTACCTGGGATACCGAGATTTTCTCCTTCCGTGAGCTGTGTTTTCACGACACCGGCTTCCGATCCCGAGTCTAAGCACTGGTTAAAGGCAGCCGTATCCAGGTTGAGTTTCTGAGCATCCGCTTTTAGGTCAGGAACTGTGAGCTTCTTGCTGGCAAACAGTTGGTCATGGAATTCCCAGTATTTACCCTGTGCACCGGCGCAGCGGGCAGCTTCCGAGGCTTTCTCCGCATGGGGATGCATAGGCAGAGGCATTTCTTTGAATGCAAACGCAACTTTTCCCTTATACTCTGTCTTAAGCTTCGCCACCGTCGGCTCAGTCTGCTGACAAACGGGGCACTCGTAATCGGCATACTCGACAAACATCACCGAGGCGTTCGGGTCCCCGAGTACCGGCGTATTCGTCATGGCAATCTCTGCTCGCGGCGGCGGTAGGCTCACAGCAATTTTGGCCTTGCTCCGAAGCGTCTGAAGGTATGCTGCTTTCGCCTTATCGAAACGCAACTGCCGGATATGGTCGAGGATCTTTCCGCGAAGCGATTCGAACGGTTCCTGTGCGTTGATGCCTTCGTAGTAAACTTGCAGCGCCTCATCGCTTGGATCTTTGGGTAACGTGCTCCTCACATGACGATCGAGCAACTGTTCGACAGTAACTCCTTCCTTCTGGGCCTGCTGTTTCAGAAGATAGTCATTGATATAGTCGTCAAGAACCTGCCGCTCCTGAGAATAAAAAGCGTTGCGAGCCTGAAGCAAGTTTTGAGATTTCTTCGCTTCGAACTCGCCATACGTGATCTTCGTGCCGTTGACATCGGCAATAATGGTTTCCGTGGTGACCGTCTTGTTGTCTGCTGAAGCAGAAAACGCGAGCACGCTAAAAAAGAGCGGAGCCAGTGATATGGCCACAAATGATTGCATTTTTCGAAAACTTCCTTTCACATTCATAAGACAGAACTTACTGTAAATCGAAAAAGATAAACCTACTATAACGCAAGAACGCGCCGGATACCAACTCGTGCTCTTGGTACCGGCGCGTTCTGATCTACTACAGTACTACTTTCCCTACCTGAATTAGAGGCCTGTGGCCAGACCGCCCACCCGGCAACCCGGGCATTGCACCTGGCTGCCGCGTGTCAGGTTGTAGTTGCAGTCCTGCGTCAGCTTCAAGAATTCACCCGTGCTCAGTGTGGACGGAGTCGACGGGGTCTCGGTGATCGCAGCCTGCGTGGTGTTGGTCGGGTGCGCATGCGTCGCCCAGGACACGAGCCCAGTAACCAGACCCAGCGGGGCATCCGGACGCGGGCAGGAATCGTTTAACGTGGCCCCGGCACCGGCGGCAGCCGTCGCCAGCAACTTAATTACCACCGAGTTGGTCGCCCGAATGCTGGCCAGCGCGCCGCCCCCGGGAACGTTCGTGAGCAGGTTGCCCGGCCCGTAGGAGACGGCAAACGAGTGCAGGCTGTTGGGGCTGACCAGACAGGTGCAGCAGGTGGCCTGTTCCTGATCCGGGGCATACACGTAGATATTGGCGCAAATGTCGCCATAGGTGTTGGCGTTCACAATCGGTTGGTTGCCGCCCGCCGAAAAGCCGCTGTTGCTGACGTTGATGACGGCATCACCGATGTTGAGATTGGAAGCATAGTTGACCTGGTACGCAGTGTCCAGGCTCACTTGCCCGAACATTGCCAGGGGCAATGCGAGAGCTAAAGAAGAGAGAAGTTTTAATTTCATACGAGAGTTTTTCGGAAGTACCTCCGACAAGAAAGGTAACATGGACCGGAATATCCTACAAGGGTTAATTGCACTAA
>JAFAZU010000633.1 GCA_019239585.1 Acidobacteriaceae bacterium | reverse complement strand
GCCAGCAGGAGAAACAATGCCGTGAACATCTGCCGTAGCCAGTCGGCCAACATATTGGAAACGGCCACCTGAATCCGGTCAATATCGATCATGATAGATGACATGATCTCGCCCGTGTCCTGCTTTTCGAAGAATTGCGCATCCTGCTGGAGAACGCGGTCAAATACCTCCTGGCGCAGGTCCATGACGGCGCTGATGCCGACCATGTTCACCAGATAATTGCCCAGGTAATCGCACACTCCCTTGGCGACAAAGCACATCATCAAGCCGATGGCGACCATGGTCCAGATGTTGTGAACAAATCCCGGAGTGAGGTCCGCGAGATGGATTTTAAAGGCGGTGTGGGGAATGGTAAATAGCAGCGCCGGGTCATTATCGGCGGGATTTCTCGGATTGAGCACGCGGTCCAGAATGAGTGGAATCAGCCGGAGCAATACTCCTTGTGACAAGCCCACAATCGCCATGAAGACCACGGAAGCGAGGAGGGCAGGCAGATACGGCCGCACATATCGCAGCAACCGTTGGAGATCTTTCAAGCGTGCGCCTCTTGAAAAATCCGCAACCGTTCCAGGGCGGCAATCACGCGTGACACGCTCACATTATGAATGCCATCCGGCGCGACCACGACTTCAGACTCGGTCCGCCACGGACCCCAGATAGCCGGGTTCGAATTGCCGAAAAGCACCACCGTAGACGCGCCGAATGCTGCCGCCATGTGAGCCGGACCGCTATCGTTACCAACAAACAAGCAAGCCTTGGAGAGAATCTGTTTGACTTCCTCCAGGCTGCCGCGAAATACTTGATGCGCCAGAAACGGAGCGGCATCATCGCTTGGACCAATGAGAAATACCGGTTTGATGTTCCAGAGTTGCAGGTAACGCGCTACTTCGCAAAAGCGCTCCGCAGGCCATTGCTTGTCCGGCGCGGAGGCAAACGGATGGAGGATGGCGTACTTGCCGGAAAGCGGAGACTCGCCGCAGAATAGCGCCGCTCGCGGCACATCCCGCAGCGGAACGCCCAGCGCGAATACCGCTGAGGCCAGATGTTCCGCCGTGTGTACGGTGCGGTGGACGCCCAAGATCCGTTGCGCACGGGGAATTCGGAGATTATAGGCGAGCGTCATGCTATGGCTAGCAAATCCGGCGCGAAATTTTGCCCCGGAGAGCGCTGTCAGCCACTGGCTGCGCGTGCCGCCATGCAGATTGAGGCATAGAGTCGGTTTCCAGGCGCGCACGGCTTGCCAAGTGGGACCCAGCATGGCAGATATTGCCCCGTTGCCGTCAAATACCCCCCGGAATCGGTCTTCAACAGAAACGCCGAGAAGGAGGTCCGGCCGGAACTGCTTCAACAAAGCCAAAGCGGGCGTGGTCAAAACACAATCACCCAGCGAGCGCAAACGGATGATGACGACGCGGGAACCCTCCGGTAACTGCTCCAGGACTGTCATAGAAACTCTACGGCTCGACCGTGGCCTGGTCAATCAGCATGATCGGGATATCATCCCGCACCGGATAAACCCGCTTGCACTCGGTACACTTCAAGCCGCTGCCATCTTCCTTCAGAACAAGTTGCGCTTTATCGACGGGACAAACCAGGATTTCCAGCAATTCTTGACGGACTGCCATGGGAACAATTCAGTTTATCAATATCCGATGAACCTGCGCGACCGATAAGCCGGTTTCTGTGTCCGCCGAAGCGGATGGCAACCATTCGTCTTGGCCTTTCATTGCTGAAAAGCTCCAGCGACCTACCCGGAAGTGGTAACGGAGCGGGCCGCTCCTCCTCCCCTATTTGGTCTTGCTTCACATGGGGTTTACCCTGCCAGTTCGATTGCTCGAACTGCGGTGCGCTCTTACCGCACCATTTCACCCTTACCCGCTGACAAGGTCAACGGGCGGTATCTTTTCTGTGGCACTTTCCGTAGCCTGCGCCTTGAAGCACAAACCCCCGGCCGTTAGCCGGCATGCCGCCCTATGAAGACCGGACTTTCCTCCCGGCGCACTCGCGAACGAGCACGCCCAGCGGTTGCCTGATCGCGCAGGCAAGTATCAGTATGACAAAGAATCGTGCCTGGAAGCTGTATTCGCATCTAAAGGCATGAATACGCCTGGTGCTCGGGCGTAAACGAA
>JAFAZU010000622.1 GCA_019239585.1 Acidobacteriaceae bacterium | reverse complement strand
AAAGTGCAACACAATGTGCGGGTGAATTTTCTTATAAAGACTCGTTCAGGATACGGGCGAGCCGCAGTCCGGCTTTGAGGAGTTGATCACGCACAACCGGTTTCATCGTGTCTATATATAAGGTGTCCACGGCCGCGTGAAAGTTCGTGATCTCCGGGGGCGCTTCTCCGCAGTTCTTGGGAAAAAGGACGGGTTCGACCGGAATGTGCAGTTTTCCGTAGATGTTCTCCTGCGCCAGTTTATGCGATTCCCAGACCCAGTCGTCCACCTCGCCGCTTGAGAATTCCTTCTGGCGGGCTTCGTCCAAAGCAGAATAGTACTTGCCCAGACTTTCAGCCAAATCATGATCGTTCGCGTCCATCGCCTCGATGATCTGGCCATCCCATAAAGCATGCAGGCTCTTGGCATTGCCGCTGGGAGGATCGAGACGTTCGCAGTTGCCGCCCAGATCGGCGTCGGAGATGGCATGGAGAGGCTGATGAACGTCGCCCACGAAATGCACAAGGAAACGGAGGGCGTCCAGTTCGCTCCAGCGGCCCTCGGTTTTGTGTCCGGACAACTGAGCGGCAAAGAGACGAATGCGGGCCGAGACGCAGTTGTTTTCCTCACAGCGCTTGGAAATGTCCGATTTACTGTCCTGCAAAGTTAAATCAATATAGTGCCACTCGCCGGTGTGGGTTTCATTCTTGGTCTCATCGGCCCAGGTGGAGGCAACTGCTAGAGCGTCGGCAATGGCGGCGGGGCTGTCTGGAACAGACAGGATGCGCGCCAAGCGAACCCGAGCTGCCGGAGTTAGGTTCGCAGCGGCAACACGGGCCACGGTACGATGTCCGTTCTCCCACCAGGAGTAAGCCGGGGAAGGCCAAAGGAGACAACAAGTTAGGAGGAGAGCAGCGAGGGAGCGCATACGCAGTCGGATGGCTCTTTCAGGGTAGCGCAAAAAAGTGACAAAAACTTGAGTAAAATGCACTAAGATTATTGAATAATGATGCACTAAGGTGGTAAACTGAGAATCGAAGGTCAAGTAACTATGGATTTCAATCGGCTGACGGAAAAGTCACAAGAGGCAATTCGGCAGGCGCAAACAATCGCAATCAACCACGGCAATCAACAGGTGGATGTCGAGCATCTGCTCCTGGCCATGCTGGAACAGGAAGGCGGGCTGGCCCCCTCCATTCTGCTGCGGGCGGACGTTCCGCTCGAAAATCTGCACCGGCGTTTACAGGCGGAAATTGACAAGCTACCCAAGGTGAGTGTCGGCGGTACGCGGCCGGACCAGGTGTATGTGACGGCGCGACTAAACCGGTTGTTTACGGTGGCAGAGGAGCAGGCGAAGCGGTTGAAAGATGAATATGTCTCCATTGAGCACCTCCTGTTAGCAGCTACCGAAGATCAGGGGCCTACGGGCCATATCCTGCGTGAGTTCGGCGTGACACGGGATCGGCTCATGAAAGCGCTGGTCGAAGTTCGCGGCAATCAGCGGGTAACGAGCCAGAACCCTGAGACTAGCTATGAGGCATTACAAAAGTATGGCCGCGATTTGACGGATGCGGCTTCGAAGGGCAAGCTGGACCCGGTTATCGGGCGTGATGAGGAGATCCGCCGAGTCATTCAGGTGCTTTCGCGGCGAACCAAGAACAATCCGGTGCTGATCGGTGAGCCGGGCGTTGGGAAAACCGCCATTGCTGAAGGTTTGGCCCAGCGGATTGTGCGCGGCGATGTGCCGGAGGGTTTGAAAGATAAGCAGGTCGTGGCGCTGGATATGGGCGCTTTAATTGCCGGCGCGAAGTTTCGGGGCGAGTTTGAGGAGCGGCTGAAGGCGGTTCTGAAAGAGGTTCAATCGTCGGAGGGTCGGGTCATCCTCTTTATTGATGAGCTGCACACGGTGGTCGGGGCAGGGAAGGCTGAAGGCGCAATGGATGCGGGTAATTTACTAAAACCCATGCTGGCGCGCGGCGAACTGCACTGCATCGGCGCAACAACGCTCGATGAATACCGCAAGTACATCGAAAAGGACGCGGCTTTAGAACGGCGTTTCCAGACTGTTTTTGTGGATCAGCCGAGCGTGGAAGATACCATTTCTATTCTGCGCGGCTTGCGGGAGCGGTATGAGCTGCACCATGGCGTGCGGATCAAGGATACAGGTTTAGTAGCGGCGGCGGTTTTGTCGAACCGATATATTACGGATCGGTTCCTGCCTGATAAGGCGATTGACTTGGTCGATGAGGCGGCAGCCAAGCTGCGTACGGAAATCGATTCGATGCCGAGCGAGCTGGACGAAATCCTGCGACGCACGATGCAGTTGGAGATTGAGCGGGAAGCTCTGCGCAAGGAAACGGATGCGGTCTCAAAAGACCGGCTGACTCGTATCGAGAAAGAGTTGGCCGAGTTGAAGACGCAAGCGTCCGCCTTGCAGGCGCAATGGCAGACCGAAAAAGAAGGTGTGCAGAGAGTGCGGGCTCTGCGCGAGCAAATTGACCAGATAAAGATCGAGATCGCACAAGCAGAACGCGCTTACGACTTGAACAAGGCAGCGGAACTGAAGTATGGGCGGTTGACGGAGCTGGAGCGGCAGTTGAATGCCGAACAGGAAAAAGCGGCCAATCAGGCGGGCGGTACGCGGCTGCTCAAGGAAGAGGTGGACGAAGAAGACATCGCCGAGGTTGTCAGCCGCTGGACGGGCGTGCCGGTTTCAAAGCTGCTTGAAGGCGAGATGAAGAAGCTGCTGGCGCTCGAAGATGAGTTGCACAAGCGGGTGATCGGTCAGGACGAAGCGGTGCTGGCAGTGGCGGAAGCGGTGATCCGGGCGCGTTCGGGCTTGAAAGATCCGAAACGGCCGATCGGCAGTTTTCTGTTTCTCGGTCCAACAGGCGTGGGTAAAACCGAGCTGGCGCGGGCGCTGGCCGAGTTCATGTTCGATGACGAGCGGGCTATGATCCGGATCGACATGTCCGAGTACCAGGAGAAACACACAGTATCTCGTTTGATTGGCGCGCCTCCAGGCTACGTCGGCTACGACGAGGGCGGGCAGTTGACCGAGGCGGTACGGCGGCGTCCCTACTCGGTAGTGCTTTTCGACGAGATTGAGAAAGCGCACCATGACGTATTTAATACGTTGTTGCAACTGCTTGACGACGGGCGGTTGACGGACGGGCAGGGACGCACGGTTGACTTTAAAAACGTAATCGTGATTATGACGTCCAACATTGGCAGCCATCGGATTCTGGAGTACAAAGGAGCTTTCGAGGGTGAAGGCTACCGGCGTATGAAGGAAACGGTGCTGGACGAATTAAGGCACAGTTTCCGGCCGGAGTTTCTGAACCGTTTGGATGAGATTATCGTATTCCATGCTCTGAGTGAACAGGAATTGAAGAAAATCGTTGAAATTCAGTTAGCTGGTTTACGGGCCCGGCTCGAAGAACGGCATATTGAGATCAAGCTCTCGGATGAGGCGCGAACTCGTCTAGTAAGGAACGGTTACGATCCGAACTATGGGGCGCGTCCCTTGAAGCGGGCGATTCAGCGGGAGATTGAAACTCCATTGGCTAAACGCATCATTGCAGGCGAGATCCGGGACGGGCAGACCGTTCTGGTAGATGCCAATCCGGACGGTGAGGGTCTCACCTTCCGGATCGAATCAGGGCAGAAGCGGAAAAAAGAAATGATGGCAACCCGGTAATGCCCTGGGGAATCGAAATAGAGAATTAAACGTCAAATAGATGAGGAAGAAACAGCCGTCAGCAAAACGGCTGATTTGAGAAAGGATTTTTGGAGGACATGGCAAACGTGGTCCAATTTCGCCGCTCGACAGCAATTCTGACGCTGGTAGCGGCCTCGGTAGGCGGCGGCCTAATTGCGGCGTTCGCAGTTGCTACGCATGAAAAAGCGCCGGTGGTTTCGGTAGCGCGAGCAGATAACAGCACACGCCCGGATTCCAGTACCGTGCAGAGAATTAGTTCATTATCTAACTCTTTTGCGGATATGATCGAGAAAGCTTCGCCGGCTGTGGTGAAGATCAGCTCGACCCGTGTCATTAAGGCTTCGGAGCAACAGGGTAACGGTAATAATCCATTTCTGTCTGATCCGTTCTTCCAACGGTTTTTCGGCGGCCCAAATGCGCGTCCGCGTGATCAGCGGGAACGCGGCTTAGGTTCCGGCGTGATTATTTCCAACGATGGTTATATTCTGACCAATAATCATGTGATCGATAAGGCCAGCAGCTTGAAAGTGGAGCTCGCAGACGGCCGCACGTTTACCGGCAAGATGATCGGTACAGATCCACAGACGGATATAGGGGTTGTGAAGATTGCTGCATCAAACCTGCCCACACTGTCTTACGCCAATTCAGATTCAGCCCGCGTCGGTGATCTTTGTTTTGCGATCGGCAATCCCTTCGGACAGGATCATTCGGTGACGATGGGTATTGTGAGCGCGAAGGGCCGAAAACTGGAAGCCCGCGCTTACATTCAGAACTTTATTCAAACGGATGCAGCCATTAATCCCGGTAACTCGGGCGGTGCTTTGATCAACGCGAAAGGCGAGTTGATCGGCATCAATACGGCCATTCTGTCGGGTGGCTCCAGCTTTGGCGGTGAGGGCGGCAACATCGGTATTGGTTTTGCGGTTCCTTCCAACATGGCAAAGCAAGTAGCTGACCAGTTAATGAAGAACGGCAAAGTTTCCCGTGGCTACATGGGCGCAACCTTAGGGCCTATTCCCGCCGATGCTGCGCCTCTGCTTGGCTTGAAGGATGCCAAGGGCGCTTATATTGCAGACGTTGCTCCCGGCAAGCCTGCAGCTAAAGCTGGTTTAAAGCAGGGCGACATTGTAACTGCTATTGATGGCAAAAAGGTGGAGAACTATGACGAGCTGACCGCAGATGTAATTTCGCACACTCCGGGCAGCACAGTAAGCTTGGATGTTATTCGCGACGGAAAGCCGATGAGCGTCAAAATAACGTTAGGCCAGCGTCCCTCCAGCACTGATTTTGATAGTTCCAATCGCCGTGGCGACAATGACGGTAGTAATAACGGCGACAACGACAACTCCGGCGGCACGACCGCGCGCGGTATCAGCGTCGAAACGCTTACACCTGAGCTAGCACA
>JAFAZU010000604.1 GCA_019239585.1 Acidobacteriaceae bacterium | reverse complement strand
GTCGAAGCTGCGGAACTTGACCTTTGGGTTGTGCTTGGCGAGCGTCTTGGTAATGGCCGCCGTGAGCGTGGTCTTGCCGTGGTCGATGTGGCCAATGGTGCCGATGTTGACATGCGGCTTGCTGCGATCAAATTTCTCTTTCGCCATCAGTTTTCCTATTACTTGCTTTACTTGTTAATGTCCGGTTTCCTGCAAAGAGGAAGGAGGCTAGACGGAGGTGCAGGAACAAAACAACGGTCTTACACCCGTTAACAAGGATAACACGGGAACATTGAAATTAAAGTAGAGAACCGCTCCTGGTAGGGGGACTGGAGCCGTTGACCGGGATTGAACCGGTGACCTCTTCCTTACCAAGGAAGTGCTCTACCAACTGAGCTACAACGGCTTGCCACCAATTAGCATAACAAAAGTACGAAGCGCCACTAACGTGATATCACTTCGATAGATTACGTCATAAAATAAAAAAGATGAAGGCCAAGCTGTTCAATAACAGTCGAAGCCAGGCTGTCCGGATTCCCGCAGAGTTCCGCTTCGACAGAACAGAAGTTCATATGCGAAAAGACCTAATTACGGGAGATGTGACCCTGTCGCGGAAGCTGAAAAGCTGAGATAAATTCCCTTCTTTGCTCGACTTACTGAGACTTAAGCCCTGTACTTTGTTGAAACCAGGACCAATCAGAGAACAATGGGTGAAGACGACGAGTGGTGGACAGGGAAGGATTCGAACCTTCGTACCTCGCAAGGAGGGACAGATTTACAGTCTGTTGGCTTTAACCACTCACCCACCTGTCCAGCTATCAGCGATTCTAGCAGACTAGCGCCTTTCGGTACTTGCCAGAAACAAAGCTGGTCATCCGTACGGAAATCATTGAGTGCAATTAAGGGCACAATTCGTATGCTGCAGTTCCTTCTTTGAGACCGAGTTCGTTGTGAATGTGACAGTCAAGTAAAGCCTCGCAGGGGTTAGCGATAAACAATTTTGATATAAAAAAATGTAATGCGATGGAGAACTCGCGTTATAGTCTTTCCTAGGTGAGTACCCTTATCACACCTGCCGGTCGCTTTTCAATCCTCTTAATCGAGGATGACGCGGAGCTGTCCGTGCTGATGGAAGAGTTCCTTTCTTCTCGTGAAATCGTTTTAAGTGTGGCTTATAACGGTTCCGACGGCCTCACCCGCGCATTGGAGGGAGCTTTTGATCTCGTGATTCTGGATGTCATGCTGCCATTCATGAACGGGTTCGATGTTCTTCGGCAATTGCGCCGTCGCAGTGCCGTACCCGTTATTATGCTGACAGCATGCGCTGATGATGAGAAGAAAGTGGAGGGCCTCAACGCCGGCGCTGACGATTATTTGGCCAAACCATTTAGCCCGGATGAATTGTTGGCCCGGATACAAGCGGTGCTTCGGCGGGTAGGCCGAGGGTCTGCCCTGAAGCCGGAAACTCTTGAAGCGGGTGGAGTGAAGCTGAATCCCGGCACACGGCAGGTATTTCGTAATGAAGCTCCCGTGGATGTCACCTCCATTGAGTATGAAATTCTCGAAATCCTTGTCAGGTCCGCTGGACAAGTGGTTTCCCGGGACGACTTGGCCCGGTACTTGTATAATCGTCAGGCAAACCCGCTGGAGCGTGCCCTTGATGTTCATGTCAGTCACTTGCGGAAGAAACTGGAACGTGGACGGACGCTGATCCGTACCGTGCGTGGAGTAGGTTATTTATTTGCAACCAGCATCATAAATTAACAGCCGGGGGAAGCAGGTCGCTATGAGGTCGCTTTTTGTCAAGATTCTCTTGTGGTGCTTGACGACGTTGACGATTTGCCTTGTCGGTTCTTTCTTCTCGGCGCAGTTCCGCAGTTTTCCCGAAACACGCAATGATTTCTTTTCACGATTCATCGCGTTTCAACTGGAAGATGCGCGTCACATCTATGAGCGGGATGGACGCCGAGCTCTCCAGCAGCACTTGGCTCACCTGCAGAAACACTTTCCCGGCCAGTATTCGCTGGTAAACGACAAGGGAATTGATCTGGTTTCCGGCGAAAATCGCAAAGACGATATCAACGATCCACCCTTTCCGCGATACTGGCGCACGGGACGCGACCGGGTGTCGATTTCCTGGCCCGCTGGCGATAAAAAATATTTTCTGCTCGTTAACGCGGTCGTGCCAGCCGGTCCTCCCACGTCGGTTCCTTACTATATCTGGGTTGTCCTGGCGGCAGTGGTTTTTTGTTATATCATCACGGTCCAGATTGTCTCCCCGCTGCGCACCCTGGAGCAAAAGGTGGAAGCTTTCGGCAACGGCGATCTGCACGTCCGCGCTCAGGCTTACGGCAACGATGAGTTGAGCAAGCTGGCGCGCACCTTCAACTTAATGGCGGATCGTATTGAAATGCTGTTAACAGCGGAACGGCGGCTATTGCAGGACGTTTCTCATGAGTTGCGCTCGCCTTTAGCGCGGCTGAAATTTGCCACGGAGTTGGCACGCACGAGCAAGGACCGTAACCGTTCGCTGGATCGGATCGAAAAGGAAACGGATCGGTTAAGCTCGTTGGTGTCCGAGCTTCTTCAGGTTACTCGCGCGGAGAATGATCCCGGAAGTCGGTACTTCCGTGAAATTTCCTTGGATGATCTGCTACAGGACGTGCTAGACGATAGCGCTGTGGAATCAGAAGCTCGCCGGTGCGGGTTGCGACTCACGACAGCCAGCAGTCTTCAACTGTTGGGTGATCGCGAACTACTCCGTAGAGCTGTCGAAAACGTCGTACGAAATGCGATCCGTTACGCTCCTGAGGGCTCGGATATTGAGGTAAACCTTACCCGTAATCATGCATATGCCGTTATTTCCGTGCGTGATTTTGGTCCCGGAGTGCCGGAGGAAAGCCTCGGGAATCTGTTCAAGCCCTTTTTTCGCGTGGAAGCGGATCGCAATCGCAGCAGCGGTGGGGGCGTAGGGCTAGGTTTGTCCATTGCCGAGCGCGCAGTTGCCGTTCATGGGGGCCGCATTCGCGTTCGTAATGCTTCACCCGGCTTGCTAGTTGAGATTGTGCTTCCGGTAATTGTAACACCAGCGCTGGTCGGCGCTTAGGCCGATAATGGTTCTTATGGAAGACCTTTTAAGGATTGCCGGTAGAACATTCCGGTCGCGCTTGTTTGTTGGAACCGGAAAGTATCGCAGTAAGCAGTTAATGGCGAGATGCCACGCTGCTTCCGGTACCGAGATGGTGACGTTGGCGGTCCGGCGCGTGAATCTGACGGATCGCACCAAGGAATCCGAGCTAGATTTTATCGACCGCTCCCAGATTCATATCCTGCCGAATACGGCCGCTTGCTATACGGCGGAAGATGCGATTCGGACAGCGCGGCTGGCGCAGGAGGTGGGCCTTTCCAACTGGATCAAATTAGAAGTTATTGGAGACGGAAAAACTTTGTTTCCCGATAACGAAGGGCTTCTCGAAGCTACTCGTATTCTGGTGAAGGAAGGCTTCGTGGTGCTTCCCTACACGACGGATGATCTGGTCAACGCACGCAAATTAGTGGATGCGGGAGCGGCGGCCGTGATGCCGCTGGCGGCGCCTATCGGCTCCGGGCTGGGCGTTCAAAATGTAACCAATTTAAAAATTCTTCGGGAAGCGATTACCGCAGTGCCGCTGATTGTGGATGCCGGTGTCGGTACGGCCTCGGATGCCGCCATCGCTATGGAACTCGGATTTGACGGCGTTCTCCTCAATACTGCCGTTGCGGAGGCGGAAGATTCCGAACGCATGGCTCACGCGATGAAGCTGGCCGTCGAAGCAGGCCGTTCAGCGTTCCTGGCGGGACGCATGCCGAGGCGCGAATACGCCGTGGCGAGCAGCCCATTAGTTGGAACCATAGCGTAATATGCGCATTGCATTTATCGGCCTCGGTAAAATGGGGGGCGGCATGACGCGTAACCTCCTGCGCGCTGGCCATCAACTGACCGTTTACAATCGTTCTCGGGAAAAAGCGGAGGCATTAAAGGCTGACGGCGCGGAAGCAACAAGGTCGCCCGCCGAGGCTTGCCAAAATGCGCAAGTTGCTTTCACTATGCTGGCGGATGACAGTGCGGTTGCCGATACGGTTTTCGGCGAACACGGCATTGCCGCCGGTCTTCCTCAAGGGGCGGTTCACATTTCGAGCAGCACTATTAGCGCGAATCTTGCCCGCCGACTAACCGCCGAGCATGCCGCCAAGGGCCAGGGTTATCTCAGCGCGCCGGTATTTGGGCGTCCCGATGCTGCGGAAAATAAGAAGCTGATCGTCGTCGCAGGCGGAAAAACGGAGGAGATCGAGCGTGTGCGGTTCCTGCTCGAAGCCGTCAGCCGCGCTGTGTTTATTGCAGGACGGGAGCCGTTCCATGCAAATCTGTTTAAACTGTGCGGCAATTTCATGCTGTCCAGTATGCTCGAAACCTTTGGGGAAGCCTTTGCAACCTTGCGCAAGTCCGGCGCTGACCATCATGCTTTTCTCGAAATCATGAATGAACTTTTCGGCTCGCCCGTGTATAAGAACTACGGAACGACGATTGCCGATGAAGAGTTCGAACCTGCTGGTTTTGCTTTGAAGCTAGGCCTGAAAGATGTGCGCCTGGTGCTGGAAGCCGCCGGAGAAGTGGACGCTCCCATGCCGCTGGCCAGCCTGTTACGCGATCAACTGCTCACCGCCATGTCCAACGGGCAAGAGCAACTCGACTGGTCGAGCATCAGCCAGGTTGCGTCGCGAAATGCAGGTCTTACGATAGATCGAAACCCGTAATCTTGCTTGCGCTTGGGTCGGCTAACAGCCCTTCGCAAGATACAGGCTTAATCGTTTTTCCGCTCCCACGCCCGCCCATACCAGAGCAGCGAGCCGACCCAGGCACTCGCGGCGAACACCAACATAGCCGGTCCCGTACTCCGTTCACCGAGCGCCAGCCCGAAGCAAGCCGCCATCTGTACTACGCCCATGAAAACTCGACCCGTGGCAAAACGCCAGCGGCGCTGCTCCAGTCGCGAAAAAATGGTCGAACGATGGCCCAATGCGAGTGCCGCTACACCAGAGGTAAGGCCGGCGCCGAGGTCAAGGGGCGCGACCAGCACGGTGAGAACTGATAGAAAGGCGATATCCTTTGCCAGGAGAATCTGCCAACCCCGCAAAGGCAGGAGTCGATACCGCGTGATGCCCGACCCAAACTCCAATCCGAAAAGTGATTGCGCATACGTGCTCAAGGCTAACGCGACCAGCGCCGACAAAACCGGGAACGCCGTCGCATTAGGTCGAGGGCTCAGGAGCCGGTAAGCTATTCCGCCGACACTGAACAAGGCCGCAAGATAAGTATCCAGAATGGTCAGCATCTCACGGAGGCTATTGCGAATCAATTCGCCCAGAATCCCGGGAAAGGGCGGGACGTAGTGCATGACGTTATAGCGAGGGCCACGAATGGCCAATCGGTTGGCCAACACCACCAGGCATTGAACAATCACTGCTAAGGCAAGAAAAGTCAGCGCTTGTGTCAATCCCGCTTTGCGCCACATCAGAAGAACCGTGATCCAGACAACGGGGCTCAATCCCAAACTCACGATCCGCAGAAGGATTCTTTCTCGTCCTCCGATCGGCCATAAGGAGAGCCGCGACGGCGGAATTTTTGCCAGCGGATCAGACGAAATCGGGAATAGCACCAATAGCCCAAGCAGCATTAGCAGCGGCTCGGCGCTTTGCGGCTCTAGACCGCTCTTGAGAGAGGCATAGACCATCAGTGCCACGAACAGAAAGAAATTGTTGAACTTGATTGACTCGAACGTTTTCAACTCGCGGCTCACGGCGAGTCGGATGAACTTCAGGATCGCGAACAGTCGAGCCAATGAAGAGCCTCCACCCCTGGAGCTTCGACCAAGTCAAAATACATATCTCCGAGCGGGCGAGACAGGGCGGAAAGGGGCGAATGCCAGACTAGCCGACCCCGGTGCATCATTATGGCTTGGCTTGCTACCTGAGTCACTAGGCTTAAGGAATGTGCCACAAAGAAGATTGTGGCTCCACGCTGGGACATGCTCGTGAATAAGTGCTGGATCGCCTTCGCCGAAACTGGGTCTGCCCCTTCGAACGGCTCATCGAGCAGCAGTACGTATGGGTTGTGCAGGAGCGCCAGGGCTAGCGCCGTTTTCTTACGCGTTCCGTGAGAACACTTGTTGAGGAACGTGTTCAGCGCCTCTCTCAATCCGAGAGTCTGCACCAAGCTTTCCGTCCGGTAGCGAATTTGGTCTTTGTCCAGCCCGTAAACGCGGCCGCTCAGTTCCAGGTGCTCTTTAATCGTGAGCGAGTCCAGCAGCCCGAGATCTTCCGGCACCACTCCGATCATCCGCTTTGCATCGACCCAGTGTTGTGAAACATCAGCAGAGCCAATTCTGATGGTCCCTTCATCAGGCCGAAGCAAACCCGTCAATAGCTTCAGCAGCGTGGATTTTCCGGCGCCGTTCGGTCCTAGTAGCGCACAAATTCCGCCGGCCAGTTCGAAAGAAATCCTGTCCACGGCGATTAAGTTTCCAAATCGCTTCGTCAAATCCCGGCAGTAAATTGTTGCGTTCTGCACACTAGCGGATCACTGCTGAGAAATTCCGGCCAGCAGCGACAGACTTAGTCTATTACGGTTCAACAGCGATCTTGAAAGCTAATGAAAGCTGTTTACTTCCACCTTGTCTCCGTCTGTGATGAAGGTAGCGAGGCCGTGTTCGTCGGTGCGGAAGATTTTGACTTTGTGCTCGGCCAGGCGCTGGAGAACGGTAGGGTGCGGATGGTGGAATTGGTTTTTGTAGCCGTCCGAGATAAAGGCAAACTGCGGGGTTGTGGCGTTTAAGAATTCTTCTGTAGAAGACGTTTTACTGCCGTGGTGACCAACTTTCAGCAGGGTTACGGGGCGGAGTTCGCCGCTGTTGACCAAATCGTTTTCGACAATGCGCTCGGCATCTCCGGTTAGGAGCACGCGGCGACTTCCGTAAGTGACTTCCAGGATAAGGGAATCGTTGTTGTGCGGCTTGTCCCCAGGTGAATAATCAACGGAGGGGGCCAGCACGCGCACCTGCGCTTCGCCAAAGTGTGCGGGTGCTGAGGCCCGATTTAGGCTGACAATTTTGACTTGGTCGGCTGCGGCGTGATCCCGAACTGTTTTCCACTCTTCTGTTTCCGGCTCGGCTCCTATCCAAAGGGCGCGAGGCCGAAAGTTGTCAAGAATAGCGGCAAGACCGCCCATGTGATCCGAGTGGCCATGAGTCAGCACGGCGTAGTCAATGTGGCGGATGCGGCGGCTCCAGAGGTAAGGAGAAATAACGTCTTCACCAAATTCCAGTTGAGGCTTATGAGCCATGTTGGTGAAGCCTGGAAAGCCTCCGGCGTCTACCAGCATGGTAGTGCCGTCCGGAAAGGCAAGAAAAATGCTGTCCCCTTGTCCAACATCAATGGCGGTCACTTCTAGGCGGTGCGGGTGTAGTTGCGGTTTCC
>JAFAZU010000526.1 GCA_019239585.1 Acidobacteriaceae bacterium | reverse complement strand
TCCTCCACTAGTGAATCGAACGACAAGCGGCCAAATCGACACCTTAGCAGCAAATATTTTCGTCGAAGTATTCTTTCGATATTCGCCTTTTATACGCCTACGGATGTATAATAGAACGGCAACTACCAAATCAACATCGGACGGGGGAGTATGGAAACCGCTGCTTTTATGGGTGCCGAAGTCGTTGAAGTTGTTTACCGCTCCGATTGGGGCCGAATCATCGCTACGCTAATTGGAATGTTCGGCGATTTTGAGCTGGCGGAAGAGTCGGTGCAGGAAGCTTTTACATCTGCTGTCGAGCAGTGGCGAGTTTGGGGAGTTCCAGAGTTTCCGCGAGCGTGGATCGTTCAAACAGCCCGGCACAAGGCCATCGACCGCCTTCGACGCCGTCAACGGTTTGAGGAGCAACTGGATTTATACGACATAGACAGCTTCCCTCAAGCTGTCGAAGAGCCGAAGGACGGTGTCGGCGAAATCCCCGATGACCGGCTTCGACTGATTTTTACCTGTTGTCACCCGGCGCTTGCTCCAGAGGTGCAGGTTGCGCTCACCCTTCGCACGCTGTGCGGTCTCCAAACGGATGAGATTGCACGCGCGTTTCTCGTACCTGAGGCAACTATGGCGCAAAGGCTGGTACGTGCGAAGCGCAAAATTCGTGATGCAGGTATTCCTTACATTGTGCCGGAGGTGAGCGAAATGTCCGCGCGGCTCGATGCCGTGCTAACTGTAATTTATCTCGTTTTCAATGAAGGCTATGCAGCTACTCGAAGCGGACCGCTGGTAAGGACCGATCTTTGCGCTGAGGCCATTCGCCTGGGCCGTTTAATCAGAACCCTGATGGGACCGCAGCCTCCGGGGGAAGCCACTGCCCTGCTCGCCCTCATGTTGCTTCAGGACTCACGGCGCAATGCCCGCCTTGATGAAATGGGCGATATCATCACCCTCGAACAGCAAGATCGCAGCCACTGGGACCGACAGCAGATTGCCGAGGCAGTGCCGCTCGTCGAGGAGGTTTTTCGTGATGAACCCGGTCCGCTCGCGCTGCAAGCGGCTATTGCCGCCCTGCATTGTCAGGCGGTGCGCGCCGAGGATACCGACTGGCCTCAGATTGTTCGCCTCTATGGTCATCTCGAACGTCTGCAGCCCTCTCCGGTTGTCTCTCTAAACCGTGCCGTGGCAATTTCCATGATGGATGGCCCCGGTCCGGCACTCGCAATCGTTGATGCACTTGCCACAACCGGCGATCTTGACAGCTATCACCTGCTGCATGCAGTCCGTGCCGATATGCTACGCCGGATCGGACATTGGACGGAAGCGGCGGAGAGCTACGAACGAGCGCTGGCGCTAGTCACGAACGACAGCGAGCGCCGGTTCCTCGAGCGGCGTCTGCGCGAAATTCAACCATTACAGGTCAACTGAGTAAGTATTTACTACGTCCCGCCCAGGCCTGGATCATTCGTTGTATCCCCGGCAAACTCGTCCTCAATACTGCGCTTTTTTGACTCGCTCGTGCTACCCGCGCGGCGGTCGCCTCCTATGGTGCTCGCCGTCAGTTCCGGGCGCTCACCGACGCTTCCCGTCCGGCGATCGCCCGTTGATTCCGCAGTACTCTCATTTTTGCGTTTTGTTGATTTCTCTGTGTCCATATGCCAACTTTCTGATTAGTCCGGTGGACCGCTCCCAATTGCATCCGGCGAACTCGTTCCTGACCTTGGCTGGTCGATGTGCGATTCCGTTACCCCGTGTTCTGCCGATGACTCCAGCAGCGCTTCCGCCTCACGCGCTACCTGTTCCCGTCCAATTGTCTCGCTCTCAACGGCTGACGATTCCGGCGGATTCTGATTCACTGCCCCGACCGCCGCCGAAACATTTACAGGCCCTCGCGCATTTTCACTGCTCATAACCATGTAGAAGCATTCGGGCATCCGGTTGGGACAGGGAGTTTGATTAAAAAGATGTTTCAGCCTTTCCCGAGCATCTTTTATAAGGCAGCCATGGATCGGAGGGAAGCCCAGGAAATTTTCCTCACTTTTGTCAATCAGCTTCCTCCACAGGCATCCATTCACATTCTTGGGCATTCGGATGCCGATGGCCTCACTGCTTCCACCATTCTGGCGCGCAGTCTGCGCGCAAAAGGTTTCCGTGCTGAAGCCGAGGTCACGCGCAAAGGCGAGAACGCCTGGTCGCCTAGCGTTCTCCAGAAGATCGAGAACTATCATCCCGCAGCCCTGATCGTCACGGACCTGGGAAGCAGGGAAGATCCGCTGGTTCCTCACCTTCCGACGCTGCTGATCGATCACCATAAACCGACCGGCATCCCACCCGGCGCAACTCTGTTATCCGGCTACGGCACCGAGCCGACGCCCACCTCCGGCCTCCTTGCTTTCTACTGCGCGGAAGCCCTACAAACATCGCAGGATCTGGACTGGCTGGCTGCTGTCAGCATTTTGGCAGACCTGGGTGATAAGACAGACTTCCCGGAATGGCGGGAGAGCCGTCGCAAATATGGCGCCAAAAATCTTCGGGAAACGGCAACGCTCCTGAATGCGCCGAGACGCGCAGGAGAAGGGAACGCGCAACCGGCCCTGGAGTTATTACTGGAAAATGCCGATCTTGCCGCGCTTCTTTCCGACAAACGGATTGAAACTCTGCGCGCCGCTAAAGAAGAGTACAACGCTGCTCTAGCCGTTGCGCGCCGTGCTGCTCCCAAGTTCAACCAGCCGGACAAAACCGTAGCGCTCATAGTCGTGAACACTCCCTGCCAAGTTCACCCCGTCATCGCGCAAATGTGGATAGGGCGGCTCAAGGAGCAAATCGTCATTTGCGCCAACACCGGATTCCTGCCCGACCGCATCAACTTTGCTGCCCGCACCAAGCTTCCCGTTAATCTGATTGATTTCCTGGCAAAACATAAACCTTCCGGGGCCGGTCCCGATTTCGGCCGAGGCCACGACCAGGCTACCGGAGGGTCACTTGTTCTGTTACAGTGGAGTGAATTTTTGCGGTCTCTTGGCTTCTTAAGTTATTCTTAATTGCAAAAGTAAGACTATGACTATCACTTTAAGCCCTGAAGACGAACAGTTAGTCCGTGAGCGTCTTGATAGCGGTTCGTTTCAAACTCCTGAAGAAGTAGTACATCATGCGCTCGTTGCCGATCAGCAGCCAAACGCACCAGCGCCAAATAAACGAAAGCTTACCCTTTCAGAATTCTTTCTGCAATCGCCGCTAGCAGGCTCTGAACTCGATCTGGAGCGTAGTAAAGACACTGGGCGCAATATCGAGCTATGAGCGATTTACTGCTCGATACAAATGTCGTATCTGAATACGCCCGATCCAAAGGACCAGAAAAGCAGGTACGCTGGTGGGTAGATCAACAACAGGAAGACAAACTTTATCTAAGCGTTCTTACAATTGGTGAGGTACGTA
>JAFAZU010000507.1 GCA_019239585.1 Acidobacteriaceae bacterium | reverse complement strand
TGACTTGCGCCGCCAATTGATGGCTCACCTGCAAACGCTGGATGTTGCCTACTATGATAAAAATCCGGTGGGCCGCATGGTCACGCGTGTAACCACGGATGTGGATGTGTTGAATGACCTGTTCGCCTCGGGCCTGGTCACGATTGTGGGCGATCTCCTGATGCTGTCGTTTGTGCTGATCGCCATGTTCCGGCTCAGCCCCGGCATGACCGGACTCATGCTGGCGGTTATGCCGGTAGTCGTGCTGGTCACGGTGCAGTTCCGGCGCACCTCCTCGGGCAGTTATCGCCGCATCCGGGTGGCTGTCGCTAGAATTAACGCCTACTTGCAGGAGCACATTGCCGGTATTGCAGTATTACAACTGTTCAATCGCGAGGAGCGCAGCAAGGAGGAGTTCGACAAAATCAATCGTGATCATATGCTGGCCTTCAAGGATTCCATTACCGCTTACGGCTGGTTTTATCCGGTTGTGGAGTTCCTGGGAATGCTTGCCTTGGCGCTCCTGCTGGCTTACGGCGGTTGGAGAATCCGTGGAGGAGCGCTAACTCTGGGTGTTCTAGTTGCTTTTTTCCAATATGGTTTGCGGTTCTTCCGGCCTATTCAGGACCTTAGTGAAAAGTACAATATCCTGCAGGGTGCGATGGCCGCTTCCGAACGCATCTTTAAGCTGCTGGATGTCCAGCCTGCTATCGTGAGTCCGACACATCCTGTAACCACGCTGATCACCACCCTCGATATTGAATTTGATCACGTGTGGTTTGCTTATAATGCCGAAGATTGGGTGCTACGTGATGTGTCGTTCCGGATTGCTCCCGGCGAAACGGTGGCGGTAGTTGGGCACACCGGCGCGGGCAAGACAACCCTTACCAACCTGCTGCTGCGCTTTTACGACGTGCAGCGCGGGGCCATTCGCATCAGCGGCAGGGACGTGCGGGATTTTGAACTGGCTCAACTGCGCCGGCTTTTTGGGGTCGTGCTGCAAGATCCTTACCTTTTTACGGGGACGCTTGACTCCAACATTCGTCTCGGCACAAATACGATCTCGAAAGAAGAGATGGAACGCGCCGCTGGACAAGTCAATCTGCTTGAGTTTGTCGAGGAACTGCCCGAACGATTTGAGACGCCTGTCCGTGAGCGCGGCAACGGTTTTTCTACGGGCCAGAAGCAGCTCATCAGCTTTGCCCGGGCACTCGCGCACAATCCGCAGATTCTGATCTTGGATGAAGCAACTTCCAGCGTAGATACGGAAACTGAACTGAAGGTACGGGAAGCGCTTTCGCGCCTCGTCTCGCATCGGACTTCGTTCATCATTGCGCATCGCCTTTCCACCATTCAAAATGCTCATCGGATTATCGTGATGCATAAAGGGCAGTTGCGGGAAATCGGCACTCATCAGGAACTGCTCTCGAAGCGCGGCATTTATTGGAAGCTCTATCAATTGCAATACAAGGAGCAAGAAGTTGAGCGTAGGCAAGAACTCACGCCTCAGTAATTGCAAAGCGGCCAAGCCGCCGAATGTCTTGATCCGCTCCTTTGGCGGTTTAAGGGTACGACACAAGCTCGCGATCCTGCACAACATCTTTTTCGGCGTGCTGGCCGTCTCGGTTTATCTCTCTTTAATTCCGCTTCTCTCCGGCCATTTGGAAGCGACCCGAGAGCGCGAGTTCCGCATGTACGCGCAGATGTTTTCCTCGGGTCTTCTGAACGAACAGCAATCCGGAGCGGACTCCAGCATCTATGAGTTGCGGGCGGGAACCGCCGCCAAACTTCATTTATCAACTGAGGGCCTGGAATTCCTGCGGGAGCATCCACACGCGGTTTGGCGGCAAAATAGTGAGTCTCTGTATCGGCTCAGCCAGTCGCCGGATCGATTTCTCCGCCTGAGCTTGGCCCCTGAGTTCTACGATGCTACCCTGCGCCGTGCTCGCTGGAGCCTATTTGCGGTTCTCGGAACCATTTATCTGCTCTCCATTGCGGTGCTTGAATTCATTATCATGCCCCAGTACGTGTACCAACCGCTCGCGCTCATGCTCGATGCCGATGCCGCCACGCAAAGTGACAATCGCAGTCATGAAATGATTGATGAACGATTCATTATGAGGGATGAAATCGGGCAGATCATGCGCTCCCGGAATGCAACCGTCGCTCAGTTGCGGCAACAGGAGGATCATTTGGCGGGCGCTCTCCAGAAGCTCGAAGAACAGGACCGCCTTGTCAGCCTGGGTCTGCTCAGCACCAGCGTGGCGCATGAGCTGAATACGCCGCTGGCCGTTTTGCAGGGATCTATTGAAAAGCTGATTGAAACAAAACAGGACACGTTAACGCAAGAACGGCTTGCCCGCATGCTGCGTGTCACGCAGCGCCTCCGTAAGATCAGTGAAGGGCTGGTCGACTTTGCGCGGGTTCGCCGGGACGAGACAGAAAACGTTCATCTCCGGCCCCTTATCGACGAAAGCTGGACACTGGTGGCGATCGACGAAAAAGCAGCAGTGGTTAACTTCATCAATGACGTCAACGCCGAACACGCCGTTGTGGGCAACGCGGACCGATTGGTCCAGGTATTTGTCAATCTTCTGCGCAATGCCCTGCTGGCTGTGTCGAATGGAGGCGAAATACGAGCGGAGTCAAAGCAACAGTTCAAGAATGGCAGTCGCTGGATCTGCTGCACCGTTTTGGATAACGGGCCTGGGATACCGGCGCACGTGCTCAACCACGTCTTTGAAGCATTCGTGAGCACG
>JAFAZU010000420.1 GCA_019239585.1 Acidobacteriaceae bacterium | reverse complement strand
TCCTGCTCCAAAGCGTCTACAATGGCTCGCCCAATTCCATGCTGCTTCATTTGGGGAAGAACAGCCAAAGACCGCACTTCGGCGCTGGTTGGGGTGTAGAAGTGCAGAGCTCCGCAACCTGCCAGGATTTCACCGTCATATGCCACTGAAAAATCGCGAATGTTCTCGGACATCTCAAATTCCGTGCGAGGCAGCATGATCCCCTTTGCCGCATACGAATTAATCAGCGCCAGAATATTGGGAATGTCCCGCATACTAGCTTTGCGGGTTTGAAGAGCTAGGGATGTCATCACGATTGCACTCCTGCGATGGTCGCTTTTCTGGAGTAAAGATGCGTGCCGGTGGAATCGCCCGCCAGAATACGCACGCACACGTCCGGCTCGGTTCCGGAAGCAATGACCACTTCCAGCCCGGCATCCAGCGCAGTATCCGCTGCTTGCAGTTTCGCCTGCATGCCTCCATGCGCAACGCCGGATTCGATCATCTGCGCCATTCCTTCGCGTGACAGTTGGCGCAGCACGATCCCATCCTTGTCCTTAACCCCTGGCACATCAGTAATGAAGAGCAGTTTGGACGCCCCCCAATCGACCGCGCAGGAGACTGCCATACCATCGGCATTGACATTGTAGATATTCCCATCCGCATCGCCCGCCAAGCACGCAATAACCGGCAAATAATCGGCATTCACTAAAAGATCCAGCAGCTTGCGGTCTGTTTTCACCGGTTTACCAACGAACTGTAAGTCCGCGTCGAGCACGACGGCGCGAGTCAGGGAGCCATCGACGCCAGACAAACCCACCGCCGGTCTCCCGGCAGCGATAATGGCCGAAACAAGTTGTTTGTTTACGCTTCCGGCAATTACTTTCGTGACCGCATCGATCACCGTTGCATCTGAAATTCGCAGCCCGTTTTTAAAGCTGCTGGCAACTCCGCGCTCTTCCAGAAACCGGGTTACCTGCTTACCGCCGCCATGAACAACAATTAATTGATGTTGAGTGGACAACTCCGCCAATTGCTTTGCAAGGGCTTTCAGGCTTTCGGGCTTGTCCAGGAGAGTGCCGCCCAGTTTGATTAAAATTTTCAAAGAAGCGCCTCCGTTTCCGGAAAACCCAGCATGAGATTCATATTCTGAACCGCTTGCCCAGCCGCTCCCTTGACGAGATTATCTTCTGCAACCACCACTGTGGCGCGCTGGCTCTCGCTATCAAATTGAAACCCGATATCGCAGAAATTTGTGCCTTGCACCGCACGTAAATCGGGCACTTTACCCGGCGCATAAAGCCGGATAAACGGCTCGTCGGCGTAATGATCCTCGTAAACGGAAAGCAGATCAACAGCCGACTTCACGCCCTGAGTGCGGAGATAGATGCTTTCGAGAATGCCGCGATGAAGAGGAAGCAGATGCGCCGTAAAGGTGAATTCGCGCTCCCCTAGACCCGAGTTCTGCAGAACCTCCGGCACATGCCGGTGATCGTTGAAGCCGTAGGCGCTAAAATTTTCCGTGACCTCGCAAAAGCTAGTTTTAAGGGATGGTTTACGACCCGCTCCGCTCACTCCTGATTTGGCGTCACAGATAATGCCGCGTGTTCGATCTACAACTTGAGCGCTTACCAATGGTCGAAGGGCTAGATTCGCGGCAGTCGGATAACAGCCTGGGTTCGCCACTAACCGAGCGCTGCGGATTCTGTCACGGTAAAACTCCGGCAATCCATAAACAGCCTCATCGAACAGCGCGGGAGCGGTATGTCGCTCGCGGTACCAACGGGAGTAGGTTTCAGCATCACCTAAGCGGAATGCGCCGCTTAGATCCACAACTTTAGCTCCTGCCGCCAGGATCGGGGGCGCAAGGTCAATTGACACTTCAGCCGGAGTCGCTAAAAAGACCAGATCGAGCTTCTCCGCTTGAATCGCTTCGGCTGTTGCGGGTACTTCTTTGGGTATTTTGCGTCCGAGCGGACCGGTGCGCGGTTCGGAATCCGCCCGATGTTCCAGCAGAACCGTTTCGACGTAGGGATGGCGAGAGAGAATGCGAACCAGTTCAGCGCCGCTATAGCCGCGAAAGCCCACAACCCCGACCGAGCAAGTTGAGTAATTATTCACTACAATGAATAATTATACTAAAGTTGTTCCGTTGTGGAGCGTGCAGCCAGATCACCTATTACCGGCAGACGAACCTGCTCCTGGTGAGCTGCTTTCACCAGGAGGTAAATCCAGCAAATAAAAATAGCAAATTTGAGAAGCGTCAGTAAGGAGCGCTCCACTCCAAAGCCAGGAACGCCGCCAAAGAATAAAACTGGCACGGCTGATGACACAATCAGCCACGCAACAAAGAGATAAAGAGATTGAAACCCGTCAAAACGGACGCGCGTATTCCCTCGGAATTTCCGAGAAGCCAGAAAAACAATGGCCGGAATAACGCCAAAAACCGGAATATAGCAAAGAATGGCAGCAGTCCGGTCGGTAATGCCGTCCAGAAAATCAGCCGTCTGAGCAGCGCCACCATATGGTTTCGATTTACCTGCCCAAGGATTAGGGCCAGCCTGAGCGCCGCGCCCAGGCTGAGGTGTACCGCAGCGTGAGCAGTAAAAGGCCTGTCCACCGACGCTGGCTCCGCAATTTGTACAGAATGGCACTGGTTCTCCTGATCTCATCGTGTATTGAAAGCTACGTTTCCATACACGAAATTGTTCCGTTTACTCCATTCACTTTTCCTTTGCGAGCCTCAACTCATCTTCTAATTCATAGATGCGGTCTTCTACCGTTTTTATTGGTTTTCCCGCTGTTTGCAAATCAGTAAGTTTTTTCTTCTGCCCATCGATCTTCTTCTGGATGGCGGCAACTCTCCCATCGCTTGGCGCAGTGGAAGGGGCAGCCGTTGTCGTCCCCGCCGGTTTCTTCTTCGGTTTCGACGGCACTGATACCTTTTCGCCAAAATCTTCCAATAGTTCTCGCTGGATGCTGAGCAGTTCATTGGCTAATTCGTTAAATCGGGCAATCAGCTCCTTTTTAGCCTGATTGCGGAGCTTTAAGTAATCAGCTTTGGCCGCCCGATACTGGTCTAAACTTGTGGACATTCCTATATGTAATTTATACAAAGAGTCATCAACGGAAGCCGGTACTGGACGCGAAGTTTGCTGGAAGTTTCTATAATAGGGCGCATGTGCTCTAGGCTTCTCTCTGCATTTTGCTCCTTGCTCTTTGCGGTATGTCTTTCGGCGGCGGACAAGCCGCTCCAAATTTATTTTGTGGATGTAGAAGGCGGACAGGCGACGCTTTTCGTTACGCCGGCAGGGCAATCTTTGCTCGTCGATACCGGCTGGCCTTACAATGCCTATCGGGATGCTAATCGGATTGTCGCTGCCGCTAAGATGGCGAAAATCAAAAAAATTGATTACGTGCTCATTACGCATTATCACGATGATCATGTGGGCGGTGCGGCGCAACTGGTAGCGAAGATACCGGTAGGAACGTTTATCGATCATGGTCCTGACCGGGAAACTTCCAATGCGGCCAACCACTTATACAGCGATTACCAGAAAGCTTCTGCTTCCGCCGAGCACATTACGGGAGCACCGGGACAGCATTTACCATTAAAGGACGTGGACGCAATGATTGTGAGCGGAGATGGGAAATCTATCGATCAGCCGCTAGGCGGCGCGGGGCAGCCCAACGCGGCTTGTAATGGTGTGCCGCAAAAAGAAACAGATCCGTCAGAGAATGCGCGCTCACTGGGGTTTGTGATGACATTCGGGCAGTTCAAGGTTGTTGATTTGGGTGATCTGACCTGGAATAAAGAGCTGGAGTTAATGTGCCCGAATAACAAGCTGGGACAGACAAGTTTGCTGATTGTGTCGCACCATGGGTCGGATCTGAGCAGCAGTCCGGCGCTGGTGCATGCACTACGGCCGAAAGTCGCCATTATTGACAATGGGGCCAAGAAGGGCGGATCGGCGTCGGCGTGGGACGTTGTAAAGTCGTCGCCGGGGCTTCAGGATATTTGGCAGTTGCACTTTGCGGACGCGGCAGGAGCCGAGCATAATGCGCAAGATCCGTTCATTGCGAATGTCAATGAGGCCGACACAGGGCGCTATCTGAAAGTGACAGCGTATTCGGACGGCACATTCGAAGTATTCAATCCACGCAATAAATTTACGCGGAAGTACTAGCTAATAATCCGCGTCAGTATTGGGTTTATCCAAGTTTGCCGAATCCGGCTGCTTAAATTGGCAGTTCACATCATCTAAAAATCTAAGCCACTGATAAATCAATCACTTGGCGATTTGTTGGATTGTTGCTGTATCAGTCACAAGCTCTACGATCAGGTAGCCGAAAAGCACAACAGACCATGACGACAGGTAATACTTTTTATGATTAAGCAAATACAAGTCCAGGAGAGGCTATGCCTCATTTGTCGAAGGCCGTTTTTATCGCGCCGTTTGCGCAAGGGAGGCCTATGGACAGAACGCTGTTCTGATAAACAATGCCGGCCAGCACCTAAGCTTCAAGCTGACATGCGCCTAACAGGTAGTGATCGGGTTCATTGGGCACGTAAACGGGAGTACGCAATCATCCGATCTCTCCAAAAGCAGGGACTGTTAGGGTTGTATTAAATGTCGACGCAGAACATCAGGAGTTTAGTTTAACTGGGGCAAGAACATTCTGTATAGAGGAAAATTCTTCAAAAAAACTTTAATTGGGTAGGGTGGTTTTGTACCAATGAAGTTTTTCCTTTTCATAATGCTGTTAGTCGGAGATGCACTAATACTGCGGTCACAAACAGTAGCAAATTTTGTGAGCCTCACACCTTGTCGTGTGGTTGACACTCGTGAAAGTGCTCGTGGAAGCCTAGGTGCACCAATGATGGCGGCCCAGGAACAACGTATTCTTCCGATAATGCAGAGTTCCTGTGGTATTCCAGCTAACGCCTTAGCTTACGCACTTAATATAACGGTGATCCCGCATGGATCACTCCCTTGGTTAACAGTTTGGCCAACTGGGCAGGAACAACCAGTTGTCTCCACATTGAATTCTTATCAAGGGACGGTAGTTGCGAATGCGGCAATCGTACCAAGCGGCACCAATGGCTCTATTTCCGTGTATGCAGAAGGAAGTACCGAGCTCATCATTGATATAACGGGCTATTTTACCCAACAATCCACATCGGCAGTTGATCAGATAAATCAAGATATCGGACAAATCAATCAGCAGATCACTCAAGTAAATCAGCAGATCAGCCAGCAGGGCAGTCAATTGACGCAACAGATTAGTCAGCAAGGCAGCCAATTGGTTCAGCAGATTAGCCAAGTCAGCCAACAAGCTGCACTGGTAAATCAGCATACTACTCAGATTGGACAAATTAACCAGCAGATCAACGGTTTTACACAACAAATTAACCAAGTTAATCAACAAGCTACGCAGATTGGCCAACAGGCCACGCAAATTACCCAACAAA
>JAFAZU010000342.1 GCA_019239585.1 Acidobacteriaceae bacterium | reverse complement strand
TTGATCATCGATCGTCCAATTGGATCAATTCTGCGCGCCAGGACAATCATAGGATCGGTCGATGCTTCCACGGCCGCAACGCCGCCATCCACGAGTTGCTTGCGGAATGCGGGATCAGCTACTTTCGTATGCGAAACAACATCCTTCGCAAGATCAGTAGGTTCCTTGCCGTTGAGCACAGCTTTCAACCACTCATCATCCGGACCTAGTTCCTGCTGCGAAAGCTTCAATCCTCCTGCCATTTGCGCAATCTCCATGGCGGGATAGATCGGCGCAGGCGAGAACATTACTTGCCGTAGGGATTCCAGTTGAGCCTCATGATAGCCGGGCAGACGTTCGCCGTCTGGTTTTTTCACTTCGGCGACATAGCGGACGATTTGCAGAGCGCGCTGCGCCAGCGTGGAATCCAGGCCGCGAAAAAATTGCCACTTTGCGCGCGGGGTCCAAGCCGCTTCCGCTTGCGCAATTTCATCCCATGCACCGCCAGCCTCCTTCGCCCACTGGGGATTAGCCATCACGCGCGCTTTGAAGTCTTCCTCCTCTTTCTGCTTTTTGGCAAGCAGGTTTTTATCCTGCAAACCGGCAAGCCGTCCAATATAAATCTTTTGGCCATTTTCCAAGACAAAGATGTTGGAGCCGCTCTGACGTGCCTGTTCCGGCCCACCCGCGGCATAACTCTTCAGTATGTCAATCCGACTTTTGATCAGCCGCAGTACATTCGGCTCTATGACATCACGCTCGGTGATGAGCTGGGCCATGGTGTCATCGCGCTGCGTGCGGCCGGGATGTCCGGCAACGAAAACCAGCTCGCCGTCACCTGCGCCTGTGGCATTCCATTTCAAATAGTTTTCGGTGTGCAACCGCTTGCCATTCTCATATACCCGAAAGATCGCCATATCCAGGTCATAACGAGGGTATGTGAAGTTATCCGGGTCGCCGCCGAAGAAGGCGATCTGCTGCTCCGGCGCGAAGACCAGACGAACGTCGGTGTACTTTTTGTATTGATAGAGCCAGTACTCGCCGCCCTGGTAGAGCGACACTACGTCCGAACGCAGCTTGGTTTTGTTCAGGCCCTCACGCTCAATGTCGGCGATTACCTTCTTGCGGGCGGCAAACGCCTCCGGTCCGCTCATGTTCGATCCCATAGCCGCGTTTACCTGACTCGTCACATTCGTCATGCTCACCAGTACATTCACTTCAAGATCGGGTGACTTCATCTCCTCAGCTTCTGACTTCGCATAGAAGCCATCTCTGATGTAGTCGTGCTCAGCCGTGGAGTTTTTCTGTAATTGTCCGCGTGCAACGTGGTCATTTGTGAGAAGCAGGCCATTGGGACTGACGAAAGATCCCGAGCCGCCATCATTCAGGCGGACGCACGAAAGACGCACGTGGTCCAGCCATTCCTGAGTGGGTACAAAGTTGTACTTTCCCTTAAGCTGTTTCAGAGGAGGGTTATCAAAGGTCCACATTCCCTCGTCCGCGCTGGCCGTAGAGAAACCAGCTAGGAGAATAGTGACGCCAATAGTTAAAGTGCGCGCAGACATCATAATTGACTTAATATCATCCTATCCTTGAGATTGCCGCGCCTACACGAAAATCGGTTCGCTTCTGCTCTTTCCTACACAGAGCCGCGAACGAAGTGACCGGCTTCGCTTTCCTAAGATTTAAACTCACATTGAGCGATGCCTTCAGCGAACGCCTCTTCGTCAGTTAAATCTGCTTCGATTTCCTGCGGATTAGCGTGATAGTAAGCCAACGCTACATGCACCTGAGCGAGACTGAGATGGCCGTATTGGGTGGCGATTTCTTCGGCAGCTAAACCCATTTTGCGCCACCCCGCGACACGTATCACGGTTACTCCCGTGCTCGCGATTTTGGGCCGTCCGGCTCGAATGGCCGGATCGCGGTCCAATAAAGTGCCAATCTCGACCTGGCTCGTCATAAATCAATTTCAATAAAGTCTGCTTTCAATCCACCAAACCACGCTTTATCGCGAAGCGGACCAGTTCGCCGGTGCTATGCAGGTTGAGTTTTTCCATGATCTTGCCCCGGTGCGAGTCCACGGTGTAGACGCTCAGGTTTAATTTCGTGGCTATCTCCTTGTTGGTTTTGCCTTCGGCAATGAGCTGAAGCACTTCCCGTTCGCGGGGAGAGAGCAGGTCCACCGGATCAGTTACGTCCTTGCGGTAGTCGCTCAGCAATGCGCCCGAGACAGCAGGGCTAATATATCCATCGCCACGAGCAACGGAGCGGACTGCGCTCAGAAGCTCGGTGTCGATAGCGTCTTTCAAAATATAGCCGCGAGCGCCCGCGCGCAGGATTTCACGCACATAAACGGCTTCCTTGTGCATGCTCAGCACCAGCACGCGCAGGCGGGAGTTGGCTTCCACCATTTTGCGCGTGGCTTCGATGCCGTTGAGTTCGGGCATAGCTACGTCCAGC
>JAFAZU010000255.1 GCA_019239585.1 Acidobacteriaceae bacterium | reverse complement strand
AAGGCTTCCCGTTCCCGGCAGGAATGCTCCAGCAGGCAATCCGCGAAGGCATTACGAGCTTGCCGGTACTGCTCTTCGGCGGCATGAACCGCTGTTTCTGCAACACGAAGCGAGAACGTTTGTCCCGCCTCCTCCGCTTGCAAGGTTTGCCAGTGACGAACCGCGACCGAGAAATGCCTCCATGCCGCCCGATAGCGGGCCTGGAGCCTCAAATATTCTGCTTCATTCTGTCGACAGGTGGATCGCATGCGATCTTGGACGAATTGAGCGACGATTTGGATGGCACTTTTCAGCAAACGGGTGAATTTTTCTGTTGAACAGCATCGTGTTTCGGTATTGCTCAGGCTGAATCGTGATCTGGCATACAAATTTCTTTCCACGAAACAGGCTGCCTTGTTTTGGCTGCTTCTCTGGCTGTACGCCGTAGCCCGGATCTTACAAGTTTTCCCTGCCGGAACGCCCATGCTGATCGTAGTGGCGCTGCATGTCATTCCTCCCGCTCTCTTTGCGTTCCCGCATGGGGCCGCGCGCTACGGACAGCATTCCATTATCGCATTTTTCACGATCACCCTCCTAGTAGGCGGCACCATGGAAAACATCGGCATCCGCACCGGATTTCCGTTCGGGCGGTATTACTTTACCGATGTTATGGGTCCAAAACTATTCGGCGTACCGGTTTTATTGAGCTTAGCCTACGTTGGTATGGGTTACCTCTCCTGGACACTAGCCAGTCTACTGATCGGCCGAACCGAAAACCCGCTGACCGGATTCCGTGTGACGGCCTTGCCCCTACTCGCGAGTTGTCTAATGGTGGCCTGGGATTTCGCGATGGATCCTGTGTGGTCAACAATCGTGCATGCCTGGATCTGGACGGAAGGAGGCCCATATTTTGGCGTACCGCTCTCGAATTTCCTGGGTTGGTGTCTTACGGTCTACCTCATCTATCAAAGTTTTGCGCTTTACTTGCGGGTCTGGGCCCCTCAGCCGAACCAATTGCCTTTACGATACTGGAAGATAGCCCTTCTTTTCTACGCTCTTTCAGCAGCAGGAAATTTCTTACTCCTTCTTGGGCATCCTGCAGCTTCCACCATTTCTGATGCCACTCACATGTCATGGAAGGTCACGGACATTACCCGTCATTGCGCCTTAATTTCCCTCTTGACCATGGGAACCTTTGCGCTTTCGGCGTGGGTGAGAGTCAACGAGTTAAAGCACATCGTTAATGAGCCTGAGCTATGCTAATCCGCATGCACTCCATGGCTTTGCTGATTCCCGTACTTGCCGTTCTGCCGATGAGCTGGGCGCAGACTCCTGCTCCAGCTTCTCCCAATGGGTAGGTCCAGGATCTCATTAGTCGCTTAACCCTGGAGCCAAGAAAGGCGGTTTGCTGAGGCAACGGGAGCTTTCAACGCACAACGCTATCCCGACGCGCTTGCCCTCCATAAGCAATTGCTCACACAGTTGCCGGATGATTCGATCCTCTCAAAGTTTGCGTGCGAAGCCGCTCTCAATACTGGGAGACATCAGCTTTGCGGCAAGCGTTTTAAAGCCTCTCGCTGCTGCGGACCCGAACAACTGCAGGCTATCGCTCTTCTCATACACGCCTGCACTGAGTCCTAAGTTTGACACATATTACGTGCGCGCATACAATCGTACTGATGAATATCACGCTATCTGTGAATAGTGAAATTATTGAGAAAGCGAGGCGACGAGCTGAAGCGATGGGCACCAGTGTGAACCAGCTTGTCCGGGAGTATCTGGAGCAAATTGCTGGAGAAGGTGATGCAGAAGCAAATGCCGAAGAATTCGAGCGACTCTCACGTAACTCCCAAGGCGATTCGCGCGGATGGAAATTCAATCGCGATGAGTTGCATGAGATGCGATGAGCGATTTAACTTTTTTCGATACAAATGTGCTGGTTTACACCGATGATAAATCGTCGCCGACAAAACAAGAAAGAGCAATCATCCTTTTTGCGGAGCATCTTCGCAGGAGAACTGCGGTTGTCTCACTACAGGTTCTTCAGGAATACTTTGCAGCCGCGACACGCAAGCTCAAGCTGACTCCAGAGGCAGCGCAGAAAAAGGTTGAACTTATAGCTCGCGGCAGAGTCGTTCGCTTTGACTCGAATGATGTAATCGCCGCGATCGAACTACATCGGCTTACACAAATTTCATTCTGGGACGCATTGATCGTTCATGCAGCGCGCTCAGCAGGCGCTGGCATTTTGTACAGTGAGGATCTTCAAGCTGGCGCAGTTGTAGCCGGGGTACACATAATCAATCCATTTGCGACATGACCGGAAGCAGTCGCTACTGCCGTTCCCAAACTTCTGTGGCGATTTGCACAAGCCTACCGAAGGAGTATACTGCCGGTTGCGGAATCGCTCAATCATAGTCGCGGCCATGCTTTTGAACGCGAAAACGGAAACTTGGCGGGTTTCATGATGAATTTTCACTGATGGGCTGGACACAGATGCCTGCTGCTCGGTTTCCTTCGCTGAATCACTTTAGAACCGGTTCCACAACGCGGTTGGCCCCTGGATGGAAGGGAACGAGCTGGTTGCGCCTGGGAAGATAGAAACGGTACCACCTCCGTCACAGCATTTGGCTGACCCGCCATTCCCGCCGAGATTTGGCAGGGCAGTTAGTCTGGATATTTGTGCAAAGCCAAGTTGGGGATAATCCAAACGACAGTCACGAGCGCCAGAAGGACAAGCGCCAGTCGAGGGTAAAACCACGTGAGGGGGATCGCGACGAGGTAAAGGGCGAGGCTAGCCAGATGCTTGCTGCGAGCGGATGTGTCCTCTTCCCGCAGATCCCCGGAGCGCCGCAAATCGCGATGAATAGCAAGACGCAGCATCAAAAACGACAAACCTGTGACGAACAACGACACAGCATATAGAAAAACGGCAAAAGAGTTCATCCCTTTTTCGAGAACGTACGCCGTAAAAAATGGCAGAAGGGAGAGGCAGAACAGAAAGAACAAATTTGC
>JAFAZU010000146.1 GCA_019239585.1 Acidobacteriaceae bacterium | reverse complement strand
GCAAACACAGGCCCTCATTGCAGCCCTGTCGAATGCCTCCAGTTCATCGGCCAGCATCAATGCGGCGCTTACCGGCTTTGCTTCACAATATGGCATCTCCGTGCAATTGGACAAGACTGCGCCGCCCGCTGCTCAGGCGCAAACCCTTTTTAGCGCCATGAATCCGCAACTGGCGAACTATAATCCCCTGGCAAGCTCAGGCGCATCCGTCGCCAGCCAGACCGCAAGTTTGGCTACGGTGGCAGCAACCTTTTTCTTCGGCAGTCCTGTAGGCCTGCTGGCGGGCGGAACATCCGTGCTGCTCAATCTGAAATCGATTGCCTTTCCAGACACGCAATTCCGCTCGTCATTTGCCCAACCATTGAAGAATGCCAATTTGAACCTTTGTGGAGATCGCGGGACCGCTCCGGCACGGACGCGAGTCGCTTATGTATGGGCGGTTCGCATACCTAACGCAGAAATTCCGAAGCTGAAAATTGGCGACGCGAATTACCTTCCAGTGACGGAGAAGTCGCCGGTACCTGTCCAGGCCGCTGAAGGTAACTGGAAGTACTTGGGACGCGTACGCAATTGGCGTCTCGAAAATAGCTCAAATGGAGCCGTTTCGGTCCCGGTCATCAGCTTGCAAAACCAGAAATCACTGGAACTTGATTTGACAAAGGCCAATCTTCCCCCCGGCGATTACAAGCTGACAGGCTCCTGGGATTGGGCCAGATTCGAAGCGGGAGGAAACGTGCATGTATGCCCTCTTAGCAATTTCGAAGGTGCGCACCTTCAACCGGAGTCGCAGGACCGGTTGCTGGCGAAGGTCGGCAAGACGCCGGTCACCATCGCAGGCAGCGATTTTGAATTCACCACCAAAGTAGAGATACTGAAAACCGGAGATAAGTTTGCCGTTCCTCAACCGGCGCGCTTTCTTCTGCCGAAAGGCCTTCGCGAAGGCCCGCAGGATCAGATGGACGTTCAGATTGACACGCAGAATCTCGATCCCGGCAGCTATCAATTGCTGATTTCACAAGGAGACGGTAAGACTCATCCGATTGATTTCAGAGTGTTAGCCAATCCTCCGAGAATCACAAACCTGCCAATTATCGCCAACGAGGGAGTTGCGACCCAGCACTATGTCCTGAAAGGCGAACGCTTAGATGACCTTTTGAATCTGGAAGCGCCGGGCGTGACCTTCAGTTTAGGCGCTGCTACGTCCAACAACACCGAGCGGAACATAACTGTGCAACTAAAAACAGCCGCTGCTCCAGGCGCTTCCCTGCCCCTGAAGGCCTATCTGAAGGACCGGACGGAGCCGCTTACTTTCGACGGAGCCCTCCAGATCACGGGACCTTTGCCTACAGTTGCAAGCTCCAAACTTTCACTGCCTGCCGGGATGCAAATTGCTCTGCACGGCGATGAGTTTCCCGCCGGATACACCCTTTCCGCCATGCTCGACGTGAAAAACATCGAGCGCACCAGCACGCTGCAATTAGCCTGCGCGGACGGCGCCGGTTCATCTACTGCTTTGAGCATCGGCGAACAGAAAGCGACCTGGAGCCTCCAGCAATTGTCGCCCGATCAACTCTTTTTGTCTTTTGATACCACCCCGCTCCCTGCGGGCTGCGACCTGCAAGCGACGGTCAACAATGGTAAGAACGGAAGCTCAGACCCATATAAACTGGCGCACATCATTCGCATCCCCCAGATCGACTCGTTTACGCTCTCGGCCGAAGGAAAGACGGAGTTCAATGGAGGGTCGCCTGTTCCCTTTTCGATAATTGGGAAAAATCTTGAAATGATTGAAAAAGCAGGATGGGACAATACAAATGGAGTTGCTGTGACGACGCTTCCCACCCCCATTCCGGGCGAAGGGCAAAAACAGCAGGTCTCGCTGGCTTTACCGGCTCCTTCAGGCCCCGATCCGGTGCTTTATCTCTGGTTAAGAGGCGATAAAGAAGGCCGCTCCACATCGGTCAAATACGTTTCGCTGTCAGGGACGCCAACAACGGGCGGCAACTCAAAAAGTGTTTTATAGTGAGGGTGGTTGACGAACTTACCGAATCTGCTGACACTTTTCCGCATTTTCCTGGTGCCGCTCCTGGTGGCGGCGCTGGTACAGCAGAACTTTGCCCTTCATTGGGGCGCTAAACTTCTTGTCGCGAATGATTTCTTTGCCCTGATCCTGTTCCTTGCCGCCGCCCTGACCGATTTGTTGGACGGCTATCTGGCGCGCCGCTGGAAGCAGGTAACGACCGTCGGAACCTTGCTCGACCCGGTAGCCGATAAACTCCTGATCTCCGCTGCGCTGATTTCTCTGGT
>JAFAZU010000055.1 GCA_019239585.1 Acidobacteriaceae bacterium | reverse complement strand
CACGCCCTCTTAGCTGCCCACGCAGTTCGCCGGTAATGTTGAGACTGATAATGGAATGGGCTGCGGTTCCGCCCGCCATTGCGAAGACTTGCCCATTCAGGTATTCATGACGGTCGACCGAAGCGCGTTCGAGTTCGAAGTACTCTTTGAGACTGATATACGGTTTCGGTTGCGTGGCCATGCTTATAGCGATTTTACGTTTACGGCATTTCAACTAGTAATGATTCCGTTGTCATGTGTGAGGAAGACAGCGCGTCCTAATAACAAAAACGCTCGATAACAGGAGAACAGTTTTGTCATTTTACCCGCATCTGGGCGCATTTGAAAGCATCAAGATTCACGGCAGCGGACGGGATGTTCTGGATACAACGAAGCACTCGCAATATTGGCAGCATGACCTGGAAATGTTATGGGAATCGGGTATTTATGAGCTGCGCTATCCAGTTCCATGGCATCGTATTGAACACGAACCGGGAGCCTGGGACTGGAAATGGATGGATGGGCCGATGGATCTCATACAGCGGTTGGAGTTGCGGCCCATTCTCGACCCGCTTCACCATGTTTCGTTTCCTGACTGGCTCGAAGGCGGATTTGCCCACCCCGAGTTCCCCCGCCTCTATGCGCGATTCGTGAAAGAAGTAGCGCAGCGTTACCCGTGGGCGGACCGCTATACCGTTTTTAACGAGCCCTTGCCGACGCTGGTGCTTTGCGCTCATGCGGGAAAGTGGTATCCGTATCACGAATCAGACCGGGAGTTTGTGGCGCTGGCTGCCAACGCGGGACGCGCCATCTGCTTGGCAAGCGCCGAGTTGCGTACGCTTAACGAGCAGGTTCAGTTGATACATATCGACTCTTGTGAGCACCATCGAGCGTTGGATTCCGTATCGGAGGAGTGGGTCCTTCATCTCAATCAGAGGAGATTCCTGTTTCATGACTTGGCATTAGGACGCTTGAGTGCCGATCACCCCTTAGCGCCCTACCTGCACGAATACGGTGTATCGGAAAGGGAAAGAGCTTGGTTTGAAGATCACGCTGCACCGTTTGACGTGCTTGGCCTCGACTACTACGCGCACTCCGAAATGGAGTGGAGGTGGAATTGGGAAGAAAATCGCCCGGTTATTCGCTTTCCCTGTCACCAGCCGCGCGGCTTTGCGGAGGTGGCAAGCGATTACGTCCGGCGGTACAAAATGCCTATCATGTTGTCTGAAACAAACGTGGGGGGAACAGTCACGGACCGGATTACATGGCTGAAATTCATGGAAGAGCAATCGGAAATGCTTTCGCGGCAGACAGATTTTAGAGGGTTCTGCTGGTTCCCTTCAATTGATGCCACAGACTGGTGCTCGCTATGTACGCGGGCCGACGGCATTACAAGTCCTATGGGGGTTTGGAGCCTCACCGAAGGAGGCCGCTATCGTCAGTCAACCGAACTGTCGGACTGGTACGTGCGTTTGGCAAATGGACGCGCGACGGCCGCCGACTTGCCGGCGTACCGGCCCTTGCCGCCGCTTGACCGCGACTTACACGGCTATTTAGATCTCATGTCTCATTGGAGCAACTGGCTGGAGCCGGAACCGCTACTGTGCTATTGAGTGCTGCGGGGCGGCCTTGCGCGCCGTAGCGCCTCGGCGATGGGCCGGTTTCTTTTCCTTGTGGCCCGTCAGGTTGTAGGCGCTGATCACAAGAGCCAGATGAGAAAAAGCCTGCGGAAAGTTGCCAAGCTGGCGGTGCTCTTTGGAGTCGTATTCTTCCGAGAGCAGGCCGACATCGTTGCACACCGACAGCAGGCGCTCGAATAAGGCGCGGGCGTCATCCATGCGGCCTTGCAGCACATAATTATCAACCAGCCAGAAGCTGCAAGCCAGAAAAACGCCCTCATCGCCCGGCAGTCCATCCACTGACGTGTGAGTGTTATAACGGGCGACGAAACCATCATGCATCAGACTTTTCTCAATGGCGGCGACGGTACCGCGAATGCGCGGGTCATCAGCGGGAAGAAAACCGACCACGGGAAGCAACAGCAGACTGGCATCCAGTTCCTTGCTGCCGTAGTACTGAACAAAGGAGTTCAACTCCTGGCTGAATCCAAAGCGGCAGATTTCCTGATGAATATCAGCGCGAAGGCGTATCCAACGCTCCAGCGGGCCTTCTTCGCCGAACTCCTGAACCGTGCGTACGGCACGGTCCACGCACACCCAGGCCATGACTTTGGAATGAACAAAATGCCGCCGGGGACCACGAATTTCCCAGATGCCGTCGTCCGGCTTGAACCAGATCTTTTCCAAATGGGTAACTAAGGAGCGCTGCAGATTCCAGGCGGCTTCAAGCTTTTCCATACCATGACAGCGCGCCTGATAAAACGCATCCAGAACTTCGCCGTAAACATCAAGTTGCAACTGCTCCGAGGCGGCATTGCCGATGCGAATCGGGCTGGAGCCTTCATAACCGGGAAGGTCCGGCAATTCAAACTCTGTTAAGCGGCGCTCGCCCGCGATCCCGTACATGATCTGCATCTGGTCCGGGCTTCCTGCCACGGCGCGAATGAGCCAGTCGCGCCAAGCTTTCGCTTCGTCCATGAAGCCGGTATCCATCAGGGCCAGCAGCGTAAACGTGGAGTCACGAAGCCAGCAGAAGCGATAATCCCAGTTGCGCACGCCGCCAATGCTTTCGGGCAGGGAAGTGGTAGCTGCCGCGACAATGCCGCCCGTGCGATGGTGCGTCAAAGCCTTTAACGTAATCAGTGAGCGCAAAACGGTTTCGCAGTACGGTCCTTCTGGTGTGTGTTTGCTGGACCATTTCTCCCAGGAGCGGGTCACATTATTGAGCGTCGCAGCGGCATCGAGGGGAGCAGGCAGATTCTCGTAAGAGTGCGACCACGTCAGGACAAAAGGAACCTCCTCGCCCTCCCCCACCTGAAACTCGGCCCGCGTACGCATTTCTTCGCCGTACATCTCAACGGGCGTATCAAGAATGATGCGGTCAGGACCGGCAATCGCCTGCCACTGTCCCGCCGCGTTGCGGTACACCCAGGGAACGACCGTGCCGTATTCGTAGCGGATCACCAAATCCATGACCATGGACACGCGGCCGCGCACACCTCGAACAATCCGAATGACATCCTGGTGCTGTCCGCGCCGGTCCATGCAATCGGTTAAGGTGACAACGCCCTCGTCCGTAGTAAACTCGGTTTCGAGAACCAGGGTGCCGGGCAGATAACGGCGCTTGGCAGATAAACGCTCATGTTTCGGGCCGATGATCCAACGTCCGTTTAGGGCTGACCCAAGCAGGGAAGCAAAGCACGAAGGAGAATCAAAGCGGGGAAAAGCAAGCCAGTCAATGGAGCCATCGCGACCAACCAGCGCAGCTGTGGCATTATTGCCGATCAAGGCGTAATCTTCAATTAATTGAGCCATAAGCTAGTTCGCGCCGAATTGCAAAACCACTTTAATATCGTTGTCGCCTCGCTGGAGAGCGCTCTTCCAGTTCTCTAAAGGCTCCTTGCGAGTAATAAGACGGGATAGCCAATTGCGGTCGGCTTTCCGGAGCGCCTCTTCGGCTGCCTGCCAGTGACGAAGGTTGGCGTTCACGCTACCGAAGATGACACTGTTTTCGAGCACCAGGGTACGGTTAATACGGCCGATATCGAGATTGACGTTCTGGCCGTGCGAGGAAACACCGGCTAAACAAAGGATACCGTCATTGCCAAGCTGGTCGATGGTTTCCACAATGACGGAAGCAACGCCGGTACACTCCAGAATGATATCGGGACAAAGTCCAATATCTTTAATAGGACCGGTGTGATACTTTGCTCCGAGATCTTCTACCAACTTTGGCTTCGGGCCGTCCTTGACGCGGTCGAGCACGTGGACTTCGAGGCCGCGCTGAACGCCGAGCAGGGCCGCTAAAAGTCCAATCGGACCAGCGCCCGTGACGAGAACGGTTCGCGGTTTCCAGACGGCGCGTTCGCCGATGCGCGTGATATGATCCCAGGCCTTTGCAACCACGCTGGTGGGTTCTGTCAAAACGCCGACATCCCGTAGGCCTCCATCCAGGCGAACCGCGAAATCGGGATCGGTTCGCCAGCGCTCCGAGGCGAAGCCGTTGATTTCCTTGATGCCGCGCTCCGTGTATTTATTGTTGCGGCACATATCGAACTGTCCGGCGCCGCAGGCAACGCAGGGAACAGGATCGGGATGGCGCACGAGGCCGACGATGAGATCACCTTTAGCAAAGCCGCTGTTCTGCGGAGCTTCTTGCACGATGCCTAGTGATTCATGGCCGATGACCAGGTGATCGCTTCCGGGCGGAGCCCAGCCGTACTCAGCGGAGATCAGTTCAAAATCCGTGCCGCACAGACCTAATTCCAAAGCATTCGCCAGAATGCTTCCCTCCTGGGCAGAGGGTTCCGCTATATCTTTCACACAGGCTGTATTGGCCTGGCCAGGGACGATAGTAAGAGCTTTCATGAAATGATTCCGGCC
>JAFAZU010000008.1 GCA_019239585.1 Acidobacteriaceae bacterium | reverse complement strand
TGCGCCGAGGTCCGTTTGAAGTGGCCGTCAACTTTGCAGTCGACCGTCAAGCCGTGCCTGTTCAACGACTCCAAAAGAACGTAATGTGCTCGGAAGAGGATTACGAGCTGCGCCCCGGATTGATTGAGCTTCCTGCCGAATCGGTCGTGATCTTTACCCCGCAATCCATTACGGAGGAGTTAGCATTTCCGTCAGCACCCGGCCGGATGACCCGCTCGGCGTTTGTATAGCCAACATCGTCGCTAATGTGGGCGCTATGTCGTTCGGGGCGATTGTTTCGTTGTAATGCCCCGGCTTGATCCCCGGGCCCATAAATAACACCGGCACATGCCGGTCATAGGCGTATGGTGAAAAGTGGCTTGTCCCGCTCGAACCGGGAATGTAGTCCGGTTCAAATATCAGAAATAAGTCACCGCTACGGCGCGGATAATAGCCGTTCATTTCCGCACGCGCGATGAAGTCACCTTCGATGCCGTTGTCCATCTGCTCCCGGGTGTAAACACGGGCCACGTGCAACTGCGGAATGGCAAGGATTGCATCCCGAGCCGCGCTCAAAACTTCTTCGCGCTTAGCTGTCTTGAAAGCGTCGTAATTGAAGTAAAGAGCCGTTTCGCCCGCTCCCGGAATGAGCCAGGGCGCTTTCCCAAACTTCCGATTTAACGCGGTTGTCACTGCGTCCTCCAAGTCAGCATGGAGATAGCCGCCCGGCACCTTGTCTTGCGCAGCCTGCTCCGGGGTAGGCGCAACGCCATGATCCGCCGACAGCACCACCACCGTGTTCCTTAGCCCCACTTTGGCGTCAATCTGCTTAAATAACTTTCCCAGCAACTGGTCTGTCCGGATCGACATGTCCCGCACTTCCGGCGCATCCGGTCCCGTACGATGTCCCACATAGTCATTGGAAGAAAACGAAACCGTCAGCAGGTCCGTTACCCCGCGCTGTCCAAGCTGTTCGCCCGTGAGTGCGGCTTCTGCAAATCCCTCAATCAGTTCATTGCCCCACGGGCTCGCCGGAATGTTCAGGTAAGGCAGTTTGCTTCCCGCAGGCGCATGAAAATCCCACTGGGGAAATCCCTCCCACTTGCGGTCAAGGTACTGCGCTGCCAGTTTCCGGCTGTTAAACGCGTTAGCCCACCCCGGTAGCTCTTTCACATAAAACGTGCTTGTGATGAAGTTGCCGGTCTCATCGTCGAACCAGTACGCGCCCGCCGCCCGATGCCCGGAAGGTAAGATCGCTCCGCGTGCCTTGATCGAAACTCCGATTACTTTGGACTTCGCATCCGCTGTTCGTAACTCATCGCCGAGAGTGCTGACCAACAGCCGTTTCGGAGAGGCCGGATCAGCATCCGTGCATTTTGGGCCTTCCGCCTCGCCACCCCCGCCGCCTATTTGCTTTTGTTCCCAGTCGCACACGCTCGTGACAATCTTTCCTTCATCGCGGTCATACCAAGCATTACCGATGATTCCGCTCACCGAAGGCATGGCCCCGGATAGGAAGATGCTATGCCCCACTGCCGTCACCGTCGGCACTTGCTGATAAAACGCGTTGGTGAAATCCGCGCCTTGCGTCAGGAACTGGTCGAAGCCGCCATGATAATCAGCGCGAAACCGGGTCAGGTAGTCGTAGCGGAATTGATCCACAATGATGGCTACGACCAGCTTCGGCTTGGCTGGCTTTGCCGGAGCACCATACAGGAACGGACTAGGGGCAAGTAGAAAAGTGGCAATGCAGGAAAGGAGGCGAAAGAGCATTTCGCCTCAGCGTAACAAAGCAATCCTAGGCAGGTGGCGCATAGGTCTTCACGTGCGGGCTTTCCGCGCCGAGCCAATCCGGATTCTTGGCCGTGCTGTCAAAGTGTGCGCTCGTTTTGAACAGTTCCCATTGGCCGTTTGCTCCTAACGGAGCGGTGCGGGCCAGCAGCGCGGTAATCTGCTCTTTCGTGACCTGTTGATAGGTATGGGCTGCCTGAATCGCCTGGTCCAGAATTTTCGGCGTGTCAATGCCTGTTATAAGTACAGAAACAGGTCGGCTTAAAGAGTAGTGCAAACATTCCATCGGCGCCACTTTCTGACTTTTAAGAATCACGCTGTCACCCATGCTCTTCATGCCGAGCACGCCGATATTCCGCTTCACCAGTTCCGGAAGCACCTCCTTTTCAAAACTGCGGAAGTGCGCATCCATTACGTTGATCGGCATTTGAACTGTGTCAAACGTGAACTTATGCTTGTCAGCCACCTCCAGCATGTAAAGGTGAATGCGTGGGTCTTTATGCCCAGTAAAGCCGATATAACGCGTCTTCCCGGCTTTTCTCGCTGCCAGAAACGCCTCAATCGCGCCGCCCTGGGCAAAGATCCGGTCGGGGTCATCAAACCGGATCACCTCATGAAATTGCAGAATATCCACATGGTCCGTTTGCAGGCGCTTCAGTGACTCTTCAATTTGTTTGTTGGCTTCTTCCTTGGTGCGGCCATCGATTTTGGTCATCAACAGGACGCGCTTGCGATATCCGCCTTGCGCGAGCGCCTTGCCCATGCGCTTTTCGCTCTCGCCCTTGTTGTAATCCCAAGAGTTATCCAGGAAGTTGATGCCCTTATCGACGCCGGAGTGAATCAACTTAACCGCTTCATCCTCGCTCAACTCTGATTTCCCGAGATGAAACCCGCCCATGCCAATGCAGGATACCTTTTCGCCCGTATGCCCGAGCGTTCGGTAAAAACCGTCACCACTCCCGGTCTCCGCTCCTGCACCCAGTCCTGATCCAACCAGTCCTGCACCCATTGTTAATAACACCTCACGCCGATTAGCTGTGCTCTCGCTATTCACAAGGATTAGATGTGGACCAAAATGAAAATAAACAGATAAATCTACACTTATGAGAATCGGTGCGGTACTTTTACTAGCTGTCCTGAGCTTGGCCGGACTATCCACGCCCGAACTCCTCAAACTGGATGGCGACATCACCCCGGTACACGATCCTGTCATCATCAAGGAAAGGGACACCTATTACGTCTTCTGCACTGGCGGAGCAATCCGCAGCTCAAAAGACCTGCATTACTGGACTCTTGCTGGCCGTGTTTTTGATGGAGACAAGCTCCCGGACTGGACGCGGCAAGAGGTTCCCGGCTCGAAAGGAGGTTACTGGGCGCCGGATATCTCGGCATACAAAGGCACCTACCGCCTTTACTACGCCGTTTCCACCTTCGGCAAAAATGACTCCGTTATTGGATTGGCGACCAACAAAACTCTCGACCGGAACAGCCCCAATTACAGATGGATCGATGAAGGTTTGGTATTTCGCTCGCATCACGATGACGATTTCAACGCCATCGACCCTAACTTAATAACTGATGCGGAAGGCCGTCAGTGGCTGGATTTCGGCAGTTTCTGGGGCGGCATCAAGATGCGGCGCATCGACCCGGCTACTGGCAAGCTCTCATCGGAAGACACAAAACTCTACTCTCTGGCGAGCCGGCCCCATGCTCCCCATGAAGCCGACGCCATCGAAGCGCCTTTTATCGTCCATCACGGTTCGTTTTACTACCTCTTTGCCTCCTTTGATTTCTGCTGTCGAGGCGCAAGGAGCAGCTACTACACCGTGGTCGGCCGTTCCCGGCAGATAACTGGACCATACCTTGACGCTGACGGAAGGTTTATGACAGAAGGCGGCGGAACGCGAGTAACCATGCCGACGAGCCTTTGGCGCGGCCCTGGGCATGAAGGTCTTCTCCTGCAGCGGAGCGGTCCCGACCTGATGGTATTTCACACCTATGATGCTGTCACCGGCAAGCCCTACCTGCAAATCTCAACGGTTTCCTGGGAGAACGAGTGGCCTTACATCGCCCCGCTTCCCGGCGTTTGATATTTTGTCGTCATGCTAACCCGGCGTAGGCTGCTCAAACTGGCGGCAGCTCTTCCTGTGCCTTTCTTTCCTCGGCTGCGTGTACTCGCCGCGCCCCTGCAAAACAAAGTAAAAATTACAGATATTCGTGCCATGTCCGTTCGGAATGCGGGAGCGAACTGCCTGATCCGTGTGGACACCGACGCCGGACTATGCGGCTATGGCGAAGCCGGAATCAACGGGGCCATGGCGCGAGCGCGTATCGAGACGCTAAAGCCGCTGCTGATGGGCAAAGACCCATTGGCAATCGAGCTGCACTTTCATAACCTGTCAACGACCATGCACGCCTACATGGCGCACATTCCAACCGTAAGCGGCATCGATATTGCCTTGTGGGACTTGGCAGGAAAAATTCTTGGGCAGCCCGTTTATCAGTTGATGGGCGGCCCGTTCCGCACGGAGATCCTGATGTACTCGCACGGCCTCGGGCTCAATATGCTCGACAAGAACTCCTGCCGCGAGTGGGCTGCCAGGGTACGGAGCGCGCCCGAGGGCTTCACGGCCTTCAAGAACAGCATCGATCCGGTGTTGGGAGTTCCCGCCGCGCGTTATGCGGGAACGCTTGACCGCTCGCAGCTTCGCCACGTAGCGCAAGCTTACGCCAATGTGAGGGAAGCCGTTGGAGACGAGATTGACATTGCCGTCCATTGCCACAACGAGCTTGATACCCTGAGCGCCATCAACGTAGCTAAAGCGGTTGAGCCGATGAATCCTCTTTTTATTGAGGACCCTCTCAATGTTCCGTATTCAGAAGGATGGATGGCCCTTCGGCGCGCCACGCGCGTTCCCCTGCTGACCGGAGAAAAGCTAGAACTCGTGCGCGGCTTTAAACCGTTTCTCGACAATCAAGCGGTCGATATCATTCATCCCGACCTGGCGTTTGCGGGCGGCTTAACGGGCACGCGAAAGATTGCCGATTATGCGGCGCTGACCCGGACGCCTGTCGCGCTGCACAATGTCGGCTCGCTGGTGCTGACCTACGCAAACGCACACTTCGGAGCGGCAACGCAAAACTTCTACCGTTCGGAAAGCGCGCTAGGCCGTCCGACACGGGATGTGGAAGAGATGGCGGCGTCGAATCCGCCCGTCGTACGGAACAGCCGACTACGCGTGCCGGATACGCCGGGACTTGGCGTGGATTTAAACCCGGATTACCTGAAGGCCCACTTGTCGAAAGGAGAAGAGTATTGGTAGCAGTGCTATTGGAACTCATCCCACCTCGCTGCCCTTATCCGGCAGTATTTCTTTGTAAGTGATACCCCCTGGTTTTTTGAACAGGCTGCCATCGAACGGCATGTCTTTGTATTCGATGTACTCGTATTTATAAGTTCCTTCTTTGGTCTGCCAGCTCAGAAACACTGGCTGGTGCGTCCCGGAGCGTAACACCAGCAGGGCGCTTCCTGTCGGGATGGTGAGGCGTAAGGCGTCGGTCGGCTTTGCGTTAATCATCGGGCCAGCTTCGGGAGTAGCCCCGGCATTTTTAAAAAATTCCTCCTCATTGCCGAACTCCAGCCTGTCCAGTTTGCCTAGCTGATGCTTGGGATCAAAAGGAAGCACGACTGGCAGGTGCAAATCATTGGCGCTCCCCTGATCCACTGCGTGTATGCCCTTTTTATCGATCAGGTTAATGCTGTAAGCATCCGGCTCAGCGATGATCGTCAGCTTATGAATTTTCTGGCGGGCGTCGGGCGGGTCTTCAATGCGCGCATAGTGCGGACCAGCGCGGTAGATCGTTTTCGGAAGAGCGGAAAAACTCTTCGGTTTGATCCCCGGACCCATCAAGCGCACTACCATCTTGGTCATGTTGTCAGGCCGTTCAAACTTAGCGTTGACGATAGCTGTGGAGGAACTCAAAACTGTTATGGCAAGCAGGCCGGTAACAAGTCTCATGTGTTTCCGATTATCCTATAGCGCAGAATGGTTTCAGTTCCACGCTTTCATGAAAGCAAATTCCCCCGCGGATACCGTTCTCGAACTTCGTTCTCTGACCAAACGCTTTGCGGCCTATCACGCCGTAAAGGATGTGTCATTCGCTGTCCA
>JAFAZU010000705.1 GCA_019239585.1 Acidobacteriaceae bacterium | reverse complement strand
GGTTCACATATATTAAAATCTTTTCATTACAACTAGATTAATCTTGCAGTTGACCTACTTCGAATAAGTACTTACGATAAAAGGAGTTTGAATTGCAATCATTCTCAATGGGCTATGTTCTTTATAGCTGGCCCACGGCTTTTTGAGTACGGGTTTGTGATGGGTACGTCGATATTTATGGGTGGGGTTGCACGATGAAATTACGTTGGTTGTCCCGAATGGCGTTGTCCATCGCTGTACTAGCCGTTGGGCTAGTCTGCATTCCACAAACCGCTCAGCCGCTTTCTTCCCGTGCTGCCAAGCATAGGAAAAGCGGAAAAGCTGCCGTTACCACTGAACCGGCAACGGTGCGGTCTCGCCGGAGCAGGCGCTCGGCGATTCGAACGGCTGTTCGGGCCGGAGTTATTCATACGCAGGCAGCGGTTTCTAGGATTCGCTTCTCGAGACGACGGCGGGAACGCCATGCCTTTATTAACCCGTGGACGGAGCCGACCTACGCAGATTCCACAGTAGGCGACAACGTTGATGGGGAAGATTTGGAAGTGCGTAAGGCGGCGGTGGATGCCCTTGGCCCTTATAACGGAACGGTTGTTGTGGCCGACCCTAATACGGGCCGCATTCTGACGGTGGTGAACCAGAAATTGGCGCTGAAAGGAGCGTTTCAGCCTTGCTCGACAGTTAAGGTGGTCGTTTCGCTCGCTTCCCTAAGCGAGGGGCTGGTCAGTGACCTGAACTCGTCACTACGTCTGACACGCCGGTACACCATGGACATGACTGCCGCATTGGCCCGCTCCAATAATTTGTACTTCGCCAAACTCGGCCAGGAGCTGGGCTTTGAACGGTTCAGAAAATATGCCGAGATTTACGGCTTAGGCGAGAAAGCTGGTCTGGAAATTCCGGGAGAAGAGCCAGGCTTTCTAGCAGATGAACCGCCCCCAACGGGCGTCGGCATGATGACTAGTTTTGGCGATGGCATCCGTCTAACACCACTTGAATTAACCAGCATTATTAGCACGGTCGCTAATGGCGGGACGATGTACTACCTGCAGTACCCGAAGAACCAGGATGAAGCGAAAAACATGGTTCCTCGCATTAAACGCACGCTGAACATCGGACCATTTATGCCTCAATTGAAGGCAGGCATGATGGGAGCTGTGGAATTTGGCACCGCACGCCGCGCCAACCTCGACCCGAATGAACCGATTCTCGGCAAAACCGGTACCTGCACGGATACGGCTCAGCCCGGTGTTCACCTGGGCTGGTTCGGCTCATTTAACGAGGTGAACAAGAACAAGCTGGTCGTGACCGTTCTCCTGACAGGTGGACGCGGCATCAGCGGACCGATTGCTTCCGGCGTGGCAGGCAATGTTTACCATAATCTTGCGGCGCAGCATTATTTCAATCCCGAGCAGCCCGGCGTACCGACGGCGCTCGTGTCGATGGGTGGCGGCTCACCGCAAAACTCATCTTCAGCGGCACAGTAGGCGCCAACTCGATTGACTTCCGCGACGTCTACGGTTTCCCTCGTGCTTTTTCTTCTTTCATTGTTTTGCCTGGGCTCCTGGATCACGACCTTTAAGCTGGCGGGCAAGGGCTGGCGTTTCGAATTGTTTGCGGTGGACTTTGCCTTGGGAACGGTCGTGTTCTCGTCCTTAGCGGCATTCGCCTTGGGAAATTCCCTCTCGGATCTGCCATTCAGCGACCGTATTCTGCTTTCCAGCAAAACCGCGCAAGTCTTAGTTCTTTTGGCCGGATTGGTTTTTGGTCTTGCTAATTTCCTGCTGCTGGGAGCGGTGTCCCTCTTGGGAATAGCGGGAAGCTTTCCCCTTTGTATCGGACTAGGCTTGATCGTCAACGCTTTGCTTAATTTTCGTTTCTATCATCCGGGCGCTTTATTTGCAGGGCTGGCGCTTTTAGTCTTCAGCGTAATTTTGGATGGGAGAGCTTGCCGCTCCCGGGATTTAGCGATGCCTGTAACGAAGAAAGCTACCAATCAGCCCCCAAAAGCCAAGGGCGTAAGAAGCTTCAGAGGCTTAACCGTTGCGGTGATTGGCGGAATCCTGCTTGGCACAGTCTATCCTTTGGCCGAGGGCGGACTGTATGGCGACTTGGGATTAGGGCCGTATGCCGGGCTGCTGTTTTTTTGCGTGGGTGTTCTCATCTCCACGCTGCTGTTCAGCGTCGTTTTCTTTAATATTGCGCTGGAGGGCCCTCGCTTAAATGTCCATTCTTACTTTGCAGCCCAGCCGCGCCGGCATCTGTTTGGCTTAGCTGGAGGTGCTTTTTGGGCAGTTGGCGTATTATCGGCACTTCTCGCGAAGCCAGCCGTTGCAGGCGTTCCCAGTCAGCAGCCACTGACTGGATTTTTGCCGCTTGGTTCGGCGCTCCTGGCTATGTTATGGGGGGCGCTGATCTGGCGGGAGTTTGCCGCCGCTCCGCCCAAGGCTCGCCTTTCGCTAGCGGGCACAGCGGTTTTACTTGTTGTCGGCTCCCTACTGATCGGGTCAGCGTACATCCGCTAGCGCCTGGCCAAAACCAAGATCTTCGGTTAGTGCTTCCAGAGCTTCGGAATTGGGCAGACTGGCTTGGGCCAAAGCTGCCGATCCCCCGCCCCGGCCACCTATTTTGCTCATTACCTCCTTTAACAGATTTCCGGCATGCAGGCCGGAGTCAGGCGAACAGGCGAGGAGCACGGTTGGCGGGTTTTCGGCAAGAACCAAAATCGCTGCTTTGGGGTGCGCGGCAAAGGCGCTCGCCGTAGCGCGAACTTGCGCGTCGACCGCCGGCACGCGCAGGACGGCGCGCCGCAACCCGTCATCAAGAGGAGGGGTATTGGCATAAAGACTAACCCCATCTCGTTCCCCTATTTGTCCAATCAATTTCGCCTGCGCTTTTTCGCTTTCCGACGCTCGTTG
>JAFAZU010000691.1 GCA_019239585.1 Acidobacteriaceae bacterium | reverse complement strand
CCATGGGAGACTCCTTTCCGTGTCGGCCATGCTGATATGCCATTTGCCTCACCATTATGGGCGCCATCCAAAGCGAATTGGTAAGCGGCGGGCTTTGAAGCGCTGACTAGCCGCCACGCCGATAAAACCAAGTCCGGCGGCGAGCAGCAGCGCCCCACTGCCGGGTTCCGGAACCGGACTTTCCCCGACACCCTGTTGCGTCACGGTGATGCTGTTGACCAGAATCCCGCCTCCGCCGTTGACTTGCAGGCGAGCCGAAGCGCCGATCGGGACGGTCGTGGAGAACTCATAGTTCGTGAAAGCGGAGTGGGCAGTCACGGGAAAGAGCTGGAAATTCGAGGGCACTAGGTCAACAAGGACGTCCGTCGTCGAACCACCGCCTGCCATGTTGAGAGCAATCAAGTAATTTCCTGGGCCGAACGGAGTATTGGAAAACAGATTCGGTGTCGCGCCGGGAGTGACTGTCAATTGCAGGCATTGGCCGGTGCCCCCGGCGGCGGTGCAAGGGTCGGCGACGACCGAAACGGGACCTGTGGCCACATGAAAGCTGTCCGGGTTTCCGACATCCGATCCGGTTACATAGGTGCCGAGAGTGGTCGGCGGCTGAAAGTTCGTTTGGGAAACGATCTGATCGGCTCGGGCTGTAACGCTCGCGCCTAAACAGATCGTCATGACCAGGAGCGATTGATAAATGGATTTGTGTGTCAATGTAAACATGTTCATATTCCTTTGCAGTTGAGATTTGAATAAATAAACAGAAAAGGGCGAGCCGCATTCTGCAGCTCGCCAGGGCCATTGTTATCTATCGTGGTTTGGTGTCGGCTGGGACGTCATCACCCTTGGTTTTGCAGAAACCGTAACCATAATTCAGGTTTTCGTATCCGGTTCGTCGCTTCAAAGGCCCGTTTAAGGAATAGAACATATCCGGGGATAAGTTGAATTCGTTTGCGCCATTTCCGAACAGAGTAGTAATCTGACTTTTGTTCGGCATTGTCTCCGAGGCCTTGTTCGATCCGTTATTGCTAATGGGTCCGCCGATTACATAGTAATCCACAGAAGGGTTCTTGGGGCCGATGGACGGCCAAGAGTTCCATCCTCCTTGTGCAATCGAGTTGCCGTAAACGTCGTCGCACGTATAGAAACATTGTCCGAGATCACATTGAGTCTTCTTCAAAGTATAGATCTGGCTAGGATCTGTAATTGTGTATGGATATGCGGGGTAGAAATCAACGGCATTGAGCGATGCCAACATCTGCGTGTAGAAGCTCAGATTCGCCGAGTTCTGCATGGCGGTCTGTACATTCGAGTAGCTGGTCTTGTTCTTAGCGGACCAACTATTATCGGAATTGTAGGCAAATGCGGCCAGCTTTGCTTGATCGCTGAAGGCATTGTCCTGCACGGTGTTCCAGATATTCGCAGCGTTTTGCGCAATCTTTCCGGCGTTGGTAGAAAGATCGCTGATTGTGGTTGTCACGTTTCCCCACGGATTCGGAATAGCGCTGGGGGCAGGGTTCACGAGTTGCGCGGAACCCGCAGCCCACAACAGGCCGCTCATCACGCCCAAGATCGGCTCGTCCTCGCTATCGAATCCAAGTGCCGCTAATGAGAAGAGCGCACCTGCGAAGTTCGCAACGTTCGACAAATTCACGCTTACAGATGTGGTAGATTGCGGCTGATCCAGCTCGGTTGCCATATTCGATGCAGCTCCTAAAATCGCAAGCACATAAGCGCTCGTGTTATTACCGATATAAGGTTCAATATTCGTTACAAAATTGATGCTTTGGTTCAGGTTTCCGAGTTCGTTGTTGATGAGTTTCGCTTCGGTGTTCAGATCGCCTGGGAGAAACGTGTAACTCTGGTTGTCGATCGGATCCACCCATGGGATCGACGGCATAGGCACTTTCGTGGCATCGGGATAGGTATTGTTTTTTATGAGCAGGCTATTGAGACTGCTCACATACAACGAATGGATGTCGTCCGATTTCCTGTTTCCACTCGTCGCACTCTGAATCAGCGTATAGCTCAGATACCGGTAGGCAGCCTGCAGGTTTGCTGAGGCCAAGCTGTCCCAAGCACCGGGCTGAGTCCACGGGATCTGGTACATGGAAAAGAAATCGCCGAGGCTGCCGCTAGACGGCGCTGCTGCGCCCTGAACCGTGCTCACTGGGCGATAGAAGCTATGCTGGTCTCTGGAGAGCACGCCGTAAACCGATCCGGTCTGCCCTTGATTAAAATAAGAGCCGCTCGAAACTACCGCATTGCCGCCGATCATGGCCTTGCTGAAATTCGGATCGCTGGAAGTAACTAGGGTTATCTTAGTGTTGGTGATATTCCCGCTCGCAAAACTGTTGAAGGTATTTGCCGGAAAGCCGAGGGTTTCTATGGTGAGGGCAAAGTTCCCGTCCGGCAGAGCTGCGAACGGATTTGTTCCAATGGTCGTAAGAAACAGCAGGTTCTTGTGGCTGGCGCTGTTCAGCGCATTCTGCAAATCCGTCATGGCCTGGGTGGCCGTTTGAGGGTCTGCATTGCCTGTGTCAAAGACTTGGCCGCAATCCGTGACGGAGTTTCCGCTCAATGGACAAGCGGGCTGGCTGATGAGACTCCATCGATCCAGTTGTAGCAACCAAAGTCCGTTCTGCACGGTAGTGGGCGGAGTGTAGGTGTATCCATTCACAGTAATAACGCCCTTGTCAGCGTCCACCGAATACGGCACTGCATCGTACTCGAAAAAGTTATAGTTATCGTTCGAATCAATGGCGAGGATTCCATTCAGGCGGGGGTTGTAGTCTCCATGACTGTTGTCGTTTGAGCTCACGTAGTAAGTTTCGTAAGCGCTACCTGCCGCCGCGCCCGGAACGCCGATAATCATGTAGCCAAGCGGCTGATCTGCGCTCGCATACTTGGAATAGTCAGTACCGCCGGTGCTCGTGGTGTTCAGCTTCGCGCCGGCGTTGTTGTACCAGGTAGTGCCTGCAATCACCAGGTCGGGCTTTTGCGTCGGATCGCTGGGATTCAGAGCAGCCAAAGCGCTCGCAAACGAGGCATCGTCTCCATAGCAGGCGTAGCTGTCCTCCTGCAGCGTCTGGCGATTGATCGCCACAATCTGATACACGCCTGTGCAAGGCGATTCCGCAGGATAGCTCATGGTTCCGCCGTTCAAGGCATTCGAATAGATTTGGAACCATGGATTGCTGCCATATTGTCCGCCTGTAGAGACGGTGGTAAAGCCGAGCGCCGGCGCAAGGGCAATCGCAGAATCGGCCAAGCCGAGGTTCGGGCTCGACGGTTTCCAGTTAAAGCTGAACTCCTTCGATTCGGAAGGGAGCCACGGTGATTGGCTATCAATTCGAATTTCCACTGTATTCTCGCCGGGCTGTAATCCGGCCCTCAAAGTAAGAGGAGCGGTCTCGGTGCAACCGTCCGCCGTGCAGCTTCTGTTGAACCCAAGGAGCGGAGTAACTTCTTTGCCGTTCAGCTTTACAGAGAGCGAATCGCGATACGCATAGCGCGAGATCTGAAGCGTGATAGCCATTCTGGCGCTCACGAAATGGTCGTCCGGCTGAGGCGAGACAAGGCTTAACAGACGCGGGCGTGTCCCACTGGCAGCACCGGCGGAAGAAGCTGCTGATCGAGTGGCGGGCGACGGAGCAGAGGGAGCGGTCGGGAGCTGACCTGCGGTTA
>JAFAZU010000680.1 GCA_019239585.1 Acidobacteriaceae bacterium | reverse complement strand
GGTGGTAATGGTCATGGTCAGCACCAGGTCATAATAGCCTTCAGTTTTGTATAAATGTTACTACTGTGCCCTGGTCGGTCATTTCTTCCGATCTGTCTGGGCTATAGCCTCGATGACCCGTAGAGCTCGCGTTTCGTGCAGAACCCTTTCTACTTCCGCTTTGGCGAAGATGGCCTTCAGCTCTTCGATGAGACACTCGTTGCGATCAGCCGCGATGTTGGAAAAGCCAAGGCTGAAGGTGCGGCGCTCAGACATGACGGCCGCGCCCGGCGTCCGCGCGGCGTTCGCAGTTCAAGAAATTTGAAAATGTTCTACGTGAGCGAGCACGCGATAAGGTATTCGCGAGTACGCCAGCGCAGTTTCAGGTTTTGAACGACATCAATGCGCCAGCCTAAACGTGCAAGCATAGCTTCAAGATCGGCGCGCCGGAAGTCGTTCACCCATCCCATTCCTCGTCGATAATCCGTCCGTCCGTGCCAATAAGCAGCGTAGCTAAATATGAGGCGGCCGACACGCTCACGGGCCTTGCGCAACGTCTCCTCAGGGGAGTGGAGATATTCCAGAACACCGAGGAGGGTGACACAATCCGCCTCAACGTCAGGAAACTCCCCCGCGTTCAGATCGACGACCAGACATCCCTCGCATCGAGAGACGATATCAGCCGGAATGTAGGTGCAACCCAACGGTAAGTGATTTTGCAGGTCCATATTACCCGCGCCAAGATCCAGCACGCGTGAACCGCCTGGTATATGGGCTCCTGCGCGCTCCGCTCGTAGGCTCCACGATCGTGCCAAGCTGGTAACATCCGCCCACCTCACCACGTCGGAGGAGCGAGCTCTCATTAGATCGGCCGTTTGCCGAGCTCGACCGAGCGATGATTTGGGAGCTGTGGGGTCGAACATTTCTGCGAATTCCGCTTCCTTGCTTCGGGTCCGCAAGACAGCACAATGTCTGTCGCGCCAGCATCCTCAATTGCAACAAGCCATGTATACCAGTGCGTTCATCAGCCAAATCGCATTGTTCACTCTCAAAATAAAGGTGCTTACCGGACCGGTCGCGTCGACGCTCAATGCGCGATGGGTCACTGGTTTGTGCTCTTCGCGAAGTTAAAAGCGCGATTCCGGGACCGGAAAGAGGACATATTGAATTCCTTCGCGCGGCGAAGTAGGGCCACAATGGTGTTGTGAGGGACGACGCCTGAGCCATTTGCCGTGCGAACGGCAAAGTGAGCGAAAATGGAATGCTGGAATGAACGAAGCTTTACATCAGGTCTTTGAGAAATTCGGCAGCATCGGCGCCCCCGGTTTTCTTCTACTTTTCCTTGTTTCATCTTTTGTCCTCATTCCGCGACCATTGCTGTGCATTTTTGGGGGTTATCTTTTCGGATACCGCGCAATCCCCCTCGCGCTTGTGGGCGGGGCGCTCGGCTCGGCTCTCGCATTGCTGATCGCTCGCTATCTTCTGCGCGAACGGATTGCCCGCATGCTCGTGAATTCACCTTCCGCAAGCGCGATCATGCGTGCCGTGGACCTCGAAGGCTGGCGGTTGATCGTGCTTTTGCGCCTCTGCTCGCCAATCCCAGGGTGTTTGCTCAACTATTTTTTTGGCCTGAGCCGGATCGGACTGGTGTCTTTCATGACCGCCTCCATTGTGGGTGTGACGCCGCAGGTGGTGCTTTTCGTTTATTGCGGAATTGCTGGACAGATATTGTCCGAAAGCGGTTTACCGACGGCGATAAAGTTATTTCTGAACCTGGCTGGCGTCCTGGTGACGGTGTGGGCTGTTGTCATAATCAGGCAACGCGCCAAAGCTGTCCTCGCGGAGTTGCGATCCGTATGAGAACATCGATGCTCAAGGTATCGGATGGCGGGCGTTCCGGGCGGCACCTCGAAAAGCCAAGACGCATGTAGTAGGGGCCGAAATAACAAAGCAAGATAGCCACCGCGACGGCAATCAGCCGATCAGCGTCGTGCGCGCAAGAGTTATCGCGCCGCGGCCGGCTTCTCGGCCTTGCCTATGACCTGTAGTCCGGCGTTATGCATACCCGGGAGGCCGAGCGCCCAGTTGTCCAGCTTGGCAAAGAAACGGGTGATCCGGCGTATGCCCGGTACGAAGCGGAATGAGCGATTGAAGATGAGGACATCGCTATTCATGAAAAGGCAAAAGCCCAAAAACCCGTGAGTCGCCCATTGCGTCAGGCGTAGCCCGGAGTTCTCGAGCAAGGGTGCAACTTCGCAATGTCGCAAGGGCCGCTCAGTTTCATGATCAAGCGTTGCCGAGAGTCGATAGATCACCGCTCTCATCCATCGCCACAGCGCCAAATCGCTAACCGGCTCGCGAAAATAAAATGTCCCGCCTGGCTTGAGGATCCGTTCAATCTCGAAGAACAGCCGCGGCCGGTCGCTTACGTGGTGAATTCCGCCGAGCATGAATACATTATCAAACGCCGCGCTCCGCAAGGGCAGCATGGTCGCATCACCTTGCACAAAGCGGATGGGGCGGCGTTGATGTTCGGTTTGTGCCGCTTCGAGCATAGAGACGGAGACGTCGACGCCCACCCCGCACTGGATGCGGTCTTGCAAGAGGTGGAAGGCCTCCCCTCGGCCGCAGCAGATTTCCGCCGTGGTGCCCAAGGAATTTGGGCTCACGCATGAAAGCAGGGATCGATCAAGCGCGGCCATATATTCCTGCGTGTGCGGGTAACCGAGGTTGGCCAAGTAATCCTTGGCAATCCTGTCATAATGCGCCTGTTGCTTGAGGCCATCTTCAGAGAGGCTCGATTGCGCGAAGAGCGGCAAGCCCGTTGCGGTAATCTCGTATCGCGGACCGTTCGCGATTGTTGTCGAGAGCGCATTGCCGTCTTCCAGCAGACCACCGCCGGTGATCGGACAGCGTAGGAGCTCGAGGAGCCACGGGTCGATGCGTCGGGAGTGCACCAAAGGCGAGTTCACTGGCATGCGTTGCTGGACTTCCTCCGATCGGAAGTGAGGGCTGCCGGTTTCATGGCAACGACAAGTATCGATACGCCGAAGGGCGGTCTTACGATGGGCGCCGTTCTGATGTCGAACCGGAAAATAGCGCCCAGCATCGCGTTGAGAGCTTGAGTGTTGAGTTGGTTCTCGCTGGAGAGATTCACGCCCAGAAGATCTATGCCTTTGCGAGCGAGTAAAATCGGGACAAACAGAAGGTAATTGAAATAGTACGCCTTGATTGGACGAAGTCCCGCCGCGGAAATCAAGTTGAGTAACGCGTTCTTCCGATATCGGCGCTTGTGCAGAGCCTGCCGATCTTGCAACCCCCACAGCATCTTGAAAGCCGGCACGGTGATCAGGGCTTGGCATCCAGGCGACAACACGCGGCAAATCTCTTCGAGACCCCGCAAATCGTTTTCCACGTGCTCGAGCACGTCGGTCGCGAACACGAAATCAAAACTGTCATTGTCAAATTTGAGCGTCGGCAAGCTTCCCTTCGTGACCGGCCCCAATCCCTTCCTCGCGCAATAGCCAATCGCTTCTTCGCTCGGATCGATTCCCGTGACGCAAGAGTAGCCGAGATCACGGAGCATTCGCAGGGTGCTTCCGGTACCCGTTCCGATGTCGATGATGCGCGCATCACATCGAAGATTGGCCCTTTCCAGCTCACTGGCAAAGAGGTGGCGCCGCCCAACAAACCACCAGTGGGATTTCTCCGCCTCCGCTTCGGCGGCGAACGCCGCATTCTCCACTCGTTACCCTCCACGAATTTCATGCATCCGACCGGACGAGCAATGCTGTAGCGATAGCCATGTCCAGAGGGCTAGACGCCGGTCCACTTGTCCGTTGCGCTGCTCCTGCCACCAGCGCCGGGCAATCGCACTGCTGGTGCGCCGAGAGCCGCTCTCAGCGGTCAGATCGAGCGACTTCAGCCATCGGGCGAGTGGGATGCCAAAGCCCTTCTTGCGCCTCGCCAGCGTCGTCTGAGGCACAAAACGAGCCATTGCCTTCTTGAGCAGATATTTTCTCTCCCCGCGCCGAAATTTGAAGCGGTGTGGCAATTTTCGGCAGAAATCAACCAGATCGTTGTCGAGGAAGACAGCTCGTGTCTCAAGCGAAACCATCATGGCAGCGCGGTCGACCTTGGCGAGGATGTTGTCCTGCAGGTAGAAATTGGTGAAGAATTCGAGTGTGCGGTCCACATCGTCCGAGTTTGTGCTCGAATTCCAAAGCGCGATTGCTTCCTCGTAGAGCTCCTCGGGGTGCACTTTGGTTTCCAGAAGGGCCTCGATATCGATCGAACTGGCCGGCGCCATCCAAATCGGATTCCAAAGTGCGGCTGGGTACGACATGCCAGCCAGCGCGCGCTTAAGCTTGAATTCGAAGCTCATGTTGTGCATGGAAATCGGCAAACAGTCGGCGAGGCGTTTGAAGCCCTTGTGCAGACCCGAGGGAACAAGCCGCGCGTAAAGCCGGGCCGGCGTCAGCGCTTTGAATGGATCGTAACCCGCGAAAAGCTCGTCGCCGCCATCGCCACTGAGCGCGACCGTCACAAATCGGCGGGTGAATGAACTGAGAAGATACGTCGGGAGAATGGAAGCATCCCCGAGCGGCTCGTCGAGCCGTCCGAGGACTTGTGGGATGAGGTCGCGGGCGCGGTCAAGGTCGAGCTGCTGCTCCTTATGGTCGGTGCGGAAGGCAGCGGCCAACTCGCGAGCCTGAGGAGCCTCGTCGAATGACGGCTCGGTAAAGCCAATCGTGAAGGACTTGATCGTGGATGCGGGAACATGGCGCGCGAGCTGCGACAGTACGGAGCCCGAATCGATCCCGCCGCTGAGAAAGATACCGAGCGGCACATCACTGATCGTTCGGCGCCGGACGGCTTCGGATAGAAGATGCGTCAGCTCGTCGACGAGTCGCGGTTCATCGCGATCGGAAAGCGTGCTGTCCGAATTGAGCCGGAAGCGCCAGTATGCCTTGGTGCGAATTTCTCCGCTGGCAATGTCAATGAGAAGGTGATGCCCGGCGGGTAGCTTTCTCGTGTTCCGCACGAGAGCCCGAGGCGCCGGAATATAACCATAGGCGAAGAGCTTCTGCACGGATTGAAGCTCGATATCACAGGGGATTCCCCGGTGTTGGCACAGTGCCGACAATTCGCTTGCGAACGCGAAAAGGCCCGGCAGTTGCGCATAATATAGCGGCTTTTCACCAAAGCGGTCGCGCGCCAGAAAAAGCCGGCGCCGGGGTGCGTCGTAGATTGCGAAGGCGAACATGGCATTGAGCCGCTCGGGCAAAGCCTCGCCCCATTCCTCGTATCCGTGCACCAGCACTTCCGTGTCCGAATGATCGCTGCGAAATCTGTGGCCTTTGCGCTCGAGCTCCCGGCGCAGTTCTACGTGATTGTAAATTTCGCCGTTGAAGATGACGCAGACATTGCCTTCCTCATTCCACATCGGCTGGGCGCCGCCTGCAATGTCGAGAATCGCAAGGCGCCGATGACCGAGGAAAACCCCCGCCTTGTCATCAATGAATATTCCCTCGCCATCTGGCCCGCGATGTACCAGGGCCTCCGTCATCGCGGAGAGATCGGTGCGACCACCCCTCCCGACGAACCCTGCGATTCCACACATGAGCTACCGATCGAAATTGATGAGCGTTCGCACGGCATAAGCCGTGCGCTGCTGCGATTCGAAATAAGTCCGAACCAGCATCTCCGCCAAGAGGCCCATGAGGATGCTCATGCAGCTAACGAGGAACGTCATCGCCGAAATCAGCGGCAGAGGCGTCAGGATCATCGAGACGCCGTCGGCAAGCTTCAAATACAACATCCACAGGGTCGACATAACGCAAAGGGCGAAGGAGAACACTCCGAACCCGCCAAAGACGTAGATCGGCTTCACGAAGTGTCGATCCAGGAACTTTACCACGATGAGGTCAAGGAGCACTTTGAAGACGCGCTCCAACCCATATTTCGATTTCCCGCTTCTGCGCGGATGATGGAGCACGCGAACCTCGACGATCTTCGCGCCCATCCAGCTCGCGTAGATCGGGATGAACCGGTGCATCTCACCATAAAGGCGGACGCCCTGAAGAATGTCGCGGCGATATGCCTTCAGTGTGCACCCGTAATCGGCGAGGGGAACGCCGGAGATTCGCGAAATGAGACCGTTGGCGATGCGGCTTACAAAATTTCGGCGCAGCGGCGCATCCTTACGATCCTGGCGCCACCCGGACACCACGTCATAGCCTTCCCTAATCTTTTCTAGCAACTCCGGGATGTCTTCTGGGTCATTCTGCAGATCTGCGTCGATCATGACGACTACATCGCCACGTGCATGATCGATGCCGGCCATCAGCGCGGCCGTTTGGCCGAAATTGCGGCGCAAATCCACAATCCGTAACTGCGCAAGCGAGGACGCCTGATCGCGCAATCGCTCGAGCGACCTGTCATTGCTGCCGTCGTTCACGGCGATCACCTCGAATGTGATGGCCAGCCGGTCCAGAACGCGAAATAAGCGCTCGCAAAGTAGCGCGATGTTGCCTTCTTCATTGAAGACGGGGATCACGACGCTGAGAGCGAGAATGTCCCAGGGCGCGTGGCAACCCGTGATTGGCTGATTGCGGAATTGAGGGGCGGCCGGAGTTGTCACCTTAGCCGGCCTTCATCGGACCGCTCTTTATCCCGAGAACCGTCCAGCTGTACCCGCCGCGATGATACGAGCGAACTTGTTGAAATCCGGCGTCGGTGAGGAGCTTTTCGGCTTCGTCACGTTTATAATACTTTGCCCATTCGGGATTCAATTGATCATAGATGACGAGCCGCCGTTTGTCGGCCGTCACTTTCCCGAGATAGGCACGCATGTAGCGATAGAGCGGCAGACGCAAATATTTGCAGGCCGCTATATAGGCAACCAGTGGAACGTCGAAAGCATAGGCCAGTGCCGCGTTGAAGCGATGTGGCATGCGCCTGGTCAACCTCCTCAGAGGCATCACAAGGCGCAGATAGGCGCCATTTCCCTCGGCCCCATACAACCAGATGAGCATCTGGCCTCCCGGCTTCAGCGCCCTGTAGGCAGCACGAACCACGGGCATGGGATCGGGTATGTGATGGAGAACACCAATGGAAACCACCATGTCATATTGGCCGTCCGGAAGCTCATCGCCTGTGCGCTGAACACACTTCACGCGATCACCATAGTGTCGCAGGTTATCACGCAGCACTCCCCAGGCGGCGGATGGTTCTAATGCGGTAACCTGAGCGGCGCCGGCTTCGCAAAGCATGGCGGATATCCTGCCTGTCCCAGCTCCGATTTCGGCAACATGCTTTCCTCGGACGTGCTGCACCGGTACGAGCGGCTCGAAAATATCTCTGAAGAGCTCCTGTGATCCATAAAATCCGGAATTACTGGTGTAATGTGTCCATTGACGGCCGAAATCGGCGATAACCTTTTGTTGGGCGCTCGTATTCATGCAACGATTCCCCAAGGCGAGCGAGAGCGGCGCAGAGCTAAAAAGTTCGAAACTCTCCACGGCCGAAGTTATAACCCGAAGCGGCAAGTCGATCACCTCGAAAAATCCAGGCCAACGCGTATCCTCGATACTCGACAGCGAGGTCGGCATCAATATTGGGGATATTGAAAACGTCCTGAATCAAGTAGAGGCGATCCACGATATAAAAACTTTTGCTGTCGAGAGGAGGTGCGTCCTTTACGTTGGTGAAAGAATCCAGGTGAATCTTGCTCGGCCCAGGAAGCCAAAGACCGGAGTTCATCGCGTAGAGTGTAATTTCGCTGCAGGGGTGACCCGCCGCTACGGGCTCTCCGGCGCGGCAGGCGCTTTCGAGCATCTTGCCACCTTTCATGATTTCTTCGCCCCATCCCATCCATGAGGCATTGAGCCGCCCGAGTTCAGCGCGCTCCGGATCGCGATAAGATAACCAGAAGGGTCGAAATGCCGCGAACAGCGGACGGAATGGTTCTGTCTCTGCGACAAGGCCGCCGATGATGGCCAGTGAGAGGGCCGCGCTTATCCCGGGCGACCATCGTTGGATTTGGGCGACTGCCGGAAGACCAATCATGATCAGCCCCGATGCGAGCAACGTGAGGCTCAGATTGAAATAGCGATTGGCGAAGGGCATTCCAGCAAGGGCAGCGGCCACCGGCTGGAGAAGCGCGCCCAATATCAGAAAAAAGGCGATGGTCCGCACCAGGCGTGTGTCTGGCGATACGTCTTTGTTCGCGTGCACGAGGCCGACGAAGGCCAATAGCCACAGCGTCGTCGGAATCGCCACTACAAGAATCGCAAAGGCATAGAGGACAATCTCAAAGAAGTGCTGCCGTATCGTGGGAGCGCCTGTATGCATGACGACTTCGCTGAAGCGCTGCATGAAGCGGGTCGGAACGGAGGCGGGATGGAACGGGTCCCAATATGCGGTGATGTTTTCGGCGCTAAAGGCACCGATAAGAAATACGGACACGATGGAAAGAAAGGCCGCGATCGTCAGAGCTTTCAGCGGGACCTGGGCCCATGCGGTCGAGAGGCGTCGAAAAACCGGCAGGCCCGCAGCCAATGCGACAGTCGCCGCGACGATTCCGAGGGGAACGGCAGCGCCCACAACCAGCCATCGCCGGGTGTTCATAAGGCCCTTGAGCGGGAACAACAGTCCGAGCGGAATCTGACCCCAGCTTGACAGGGGAGCAACGACCATTCCCCAGAAATCATCCGGAACAGATGGGGGGCCGAGCACGCGATAGATTGAAAGCGATGCGGCCGGAATCAAGAAGGCGAGGAACAACGCTTTCATGACGGATTTGAGAGCCGCGGAAACGCGATGTTTGGCGCCGTCTTGTGGGTAAGCCACCGCGAGCGCCTCCGCGACCATGACAAAAATGAGGATGGGTCCCGCGGTGAGTTTCTCCTGGGCGGCGAGGATTGCCAATATGAGCGCAATCCAACCAAGCCTTGGCTCGCCCGTTACCAGCCGGCGCACAAAGACGAGCACGGCAAGCGCGCCAAGACCTGACGAGAACAGGTCATAATTCACAGTCTTCAGCGCGAGCTGGACCGTAGGCAAGAGGGCGACCGCGGCGAACCCGGCGGCAAACGCTGGCACGCGTGACTTCGGCGGGATATCGCCGAGCCTCAACAACTCGAAGACGATGGCAATTATGATGATGTTGCCAGCCAACCACCAAGCACCCTTCAATAGCATGCGAGTGGTGGTTTCATCGGCGCCCACGAGCTGCATCACACGAATGAGCGGGAGTTCAAGTAGCGGTCCGCCCGTGAAGTACCATGCATAGGAGATGGCGTGAATGCCGCGTTGATTGGGCAGCATGAATTCCGCCGAAATGCCGTACTCGTCCATCGTCATGAATTGAGTGGATTCCGCGACGGTGAGAAAAATGATTGGCGTAATGAGAGCGATTGCCAGGGACGCCGCGAGCACGTTCCATCCCCTCCGGCGCAGGAAGATGAAGGTGCCGATGAGAAAAAGTCCCGTCAGGAGGAGTTCAAGGCCATTCAGACCGAGTGTAAAATGCGGCTTCAGCATGGATGCGCGGCGGTCACTCTGTTGTCCCGAGAACCGCGTTGACGTTCTGTCGGAAAACTCCCGGCGCGTCGATGCGATCGAGGGCCCTCGCCAGAAATGCCAGGCCATGGGCTGGAATTTGCGCGAGCAAGGGTGCCCGCGACGTCCACAGGCAGGCCGTCCAAAGCATGGAAAGCGCCTGACAAACACTATGAGCCAAGCCGCCCGAGGTCGTAATTTGGATCACTTCCAGACCAGCGGCCGCAGCTAAGCGTGCGATGCCGAATTGCGTGAAGCGGAAATAGTCTTGGGGCGCGCCATGCAAATAATAGAGGAATGGCACTGATAAGATAATTTTGCCCCCCGGTCGCAGTATTCTGCGGAATTCGGGCAAGACGCGCCAAGGTTCGGGCGTATGCTCCATCACAGAGCAGCAAAAGATCGTGTCGACGCTCGCATTCGGCAGAGGAATGCCACCCTGTACGTCACAAAGGAAGGCGAGTTCCGGATGTGAAAAAAATGTGTCGCTTGCGAAATAGATTGCCGCCCTTTCGCGCAACATCGCCCGCCACGCGAGGCGCCCTGCTCCAGCATCGAGGACAATTCCCTTTGCGTGGTGCGAAATCAGGGGCGCGAGGGTTTCTCGAATGGCGATGTGGTCGACCGCGATTGACCAGAACTGGTCGGTGCCGATCGTGTCCGCGCAAGCCTGTGCCCAGCGTTTCTGAACCCAGCCGATCACCGGCGTGGTCTCGGCTCTCGTGCAAAAGGAAGAAATTCGACGAGCCTCTTCGTCACCGGACTCTGTTGCAACATCCCAAGAAAGCGGCTTTGCGCACATCGTACCGGGCATTGTCGCAAATCGGTATATAATTTGCGGTCCGTCGCGGTTACGGCTGCGCCGAGCACGCTCAATGCCAAGATCATTAATCGCGTGAGCAAAGCGAAGCTGACAGCAATGCTCTTTTGCGTGCCGAGCTGCTCGAGGAGAACGACCGTGGTGACTTCCTGCAGACCGATCCCGTTCAAGGTTATCGGTGCCAGCGTCACGAGGTATACGAGGCAGATCACCGCAGTAAGCTGAAGAGGATTTACCGGAACGTTCAGCCCTGATGCGAAAATCCATTGCGCGCCAATTGCGGTCAAGATGCTCGCAATCGACAGAACAAGCGCAGCGATGAGGATCGGAGGCGATCGCAACCAGCTTAGCGCGATTTCACGAAGGGCCTTTCCGATATAGGCGACCGAATTCGAAAGCCGCGCGAGCAATGCGAGGCCCGCAATGGCGCCACCAAGCAAGAAGATCAGGGCGAGCGGAAACAAAGGATTTATACGCAATCTGGCGAGTAGATCGGGCGCAGCAATTGCAATGGTGACGACGCTCAGGCCCACCGCGGCCGCCATATTCGTCAGTCGGTCAAGCAGGAGGGTCGACACTGCCCGGGCGAGCGGCACCGCGCGTCGAGTGAGCGCAAAGACCTTGACGGCATCGCCGCCGATGGTTCCGGGAAGGAAGTTGCTGATAAAGTAGGTCGAGAGAGTAAGCTTCACGACGTAGAAGAGCCGCGGCAGTTCCGGCAGTGTTTCGCCGATGGAGATCAACATGCGAAGCCTCGCGGCGCAGCAGAACTGGGACAGCGAATACACCAGGACGGCAATAAAAAAGGTCGGAATTGAAACGGACTTGACGGTCGCGATCGTCGAATAGTCGACCCGGTTGACGAGCCATCCGATGAGGGCAAGCGTGATCGCTCCCTGTGCAAGCCAGATAAGAGGCGTGCGCCCACTTCGGCGTTTCCGGGTATCAGCCATGTGCTGCGGGTGTTTTCTTTCTGAAGGTCAGGATCAAGGGAGTTTCCCAGTGGAGGAATTTGCCGATCCAGATCAGCAGCGGAATAATTTTTAAGGCGTGCAGCACCCTCAGAATGGCCTTCAGTCGGCCGAGCGCGGAATACTCGGCAAACCCTAAACTTCGCACGCGCTCTTCCCAGACAGAGACACCCCAGTCGATGATATCGATGCTGTTCTCGTGCGGGGCCAGCCAACGCTCGAGCTTGCCGCGTGTCACGAGTTGGAGTGTGTCAATAAAGCCGGGCTCACGGCCGAGTAGCCGTACATAGATCTTGCCGAAAGCGGCGGGTAGATGGGGAAACCAGATCACGCCGTAATGGCCTTCCCACCAGGAACCATAATTCGGTACCACGATTTGAGCATGTCCCCCGGGCTTAAGCACGCGGACAATCTCGCTGATTACCTTGGGCGGATCGTTGACGTGCTCAAGCACGTTTGAGGAATAGACCACATCAAAAAAATTATCCTGAAAAGGGATTGCCTCGCCCGTGGCATCGTCAATGATTTGAGGGTCGAGACCGGCTTCCGCGAGCACGGCCCGGGACAGCTGGAGCGTTCCGTCATATTCAGCATCGCCGGGCTCTATGCCATAGGCCTTCGCCTTCATGACCTTGCGCGCCGCCGCCACCGTGAGGCCGATCCCGGAGCCGACTTCCAGGAAATTCATCCCTGAGAGCGGCCGTCCGATTGCCGCCACCAGCTGTTCAAGTTGAGCAATTGACCGTTGTTCATCGGCATTGTCCCGCGCCATCTGCTCGAGATGCTCGCTGCTCGCCGCTATACGCCCGAAATAGGGCGCATACATCGCGCGGAGGCGGTCAAGGAGCGCTTCTTTCGTCGCGGGCGAAAGGATGCTTGTGGTTCCGTCGACAAAAGGAACGCGGTGGAGTTTCCTTTGCGAAGAACTATCGGACGGTTGATCAACTTCCGGCAAAACCCGTCTCCGAATCTGCGCTTACGTTGCCGTGGTATACTCTACGATCGGCGTCAGGAAAAACGGCGCGCTTACTTCGAAAAAAGTTCAAAGGCATTCATGAAGGCTTGGCAGCCGCTCTTCGTACTAAACACTACTGATCAGTCTCTTGCGAGGTGCCTGGAAGCCGCCGATTCAAGCAGCGCAAAGCGTCTTGGAGCGCCCGCTCATTTGTCGCGACGATCGGTCCGACAAGAGCGCGCACATGATTGAACCGCTGCGGATCCGAGAGAATACGCTCGGCTGTGGCGACGACTGCTTGCGGTGTAAAGGTGGCCTGATCTATGCCGAATGCCCAGTCGGAAAGTCCAAGATCGGCATAGATATCATGACCTTTGAGCGTGTAGGCGAGGTGGATGGCGGGCACCCCGCCCCGCAGCGCGATCAAAGTCGAATGCAGCCTTGTTCCAATCATAAGATCGAAGCGCGCAATCAGCGCACACAGATCGAGGACGGGCAAGTCATCGGTCAAAAGGACGACCTCCGAGTCTTCGGCAAACCGATCCTTTATCTGCTGAAGGAGTGGAGCGTCATCCTCCCACGACTCGACCCCCGGCTCGTACATAGAGACAAGTACGATGCGTGCGTTCTTCCTACGTCGCAGCTCAGTGACAATCGTCGTGATGGCGGAGAGGAATACTTCCATTCGGGCCTGGGCCCGTTTGCGAAAACGACCGCGCCGAAATCGATAGGGAATCACTGTATTCGCAAAGTGAAACCACAGCCGAATATTGAGGCCGATCACTGGCCTGCCTTCGGCCGCACATAAAGCCTCGATTCCGGAGGGCAATTCGAAGGGGTCACCGCGCTCTGGAAAACCGGGAAGGAAAATACCGTCCGACGCAAGGCGCAATCGGCCATCTGGCAACATGTTTCTGAGCAGGTCGTGGCTTCCCCGGTCACGGACGAGAACCAAATTCGTCAGTCGAAGTATGCGAGCCGCGAGCCAGCGCCCCAACGGTGTCGTAAGCGGCCCGGCTCCTTGCAACGCCACGAGAATCCTGAGGCCCAAGAGGCGGTAAGAGGCGAAGACGAGCAAAGTGTGAACGAGCTTCAGGAGACTCGAATCATCCTGAAGATCGAGCCCGCCTGTCCAGATCACCGCGCTTGCTCGCCTGAGGGCCTGAATTCCTTGCCGGCGCGGCCAAATATTATACATCGGCCCATAGGGTAGAACCGAGCGTTGGAGGGCTTGGGGCAAATGCGCCACGCGGCACGCGAAGACGGCCGAAACAACAGCGCCACCGCGCTGAAGGGTGTTCAGTATGCCGTAGCGGCTAGCAATGTCGCCGCGGTTGCCGCAAATGAACCGGGGGCTGATGAGGTTCATCCAGAAACCGAATTTCGAACGACGGAAGCCAGTACCTCCTCATAGGCGTCTACCATGCGCGCAGTCCCAAATAGCGAAGCGCGCTGCAGGCTTGCCGCCTGCATGAGACGTAACATCGCGCGATTCTCGATCAGTGTAGCGATAGCGGCAGCGAAACCGGCCAGGGAGCGGGGCTCACACAAAATGCCATTCTGACCATCGATGACCACATCCGCGATACCCGGGATGCGGCTTGCCACGAAGGCAAGGCCGGCTCTCAGCGCCTCTACGGTCACGAGTGAAAGGCCTTCAGTGACGGAAGGAAGGAAGAGCACGTCTGCCTTTCCGAACTCGGATGCAACTTTGTCGGGCGTCAACCAGCCGCGGAAAAAGATTTGACCCGTCAGCTTTGCACTCCGGCAGCACTCCTCTGCGGCCGCCCGCAAGGGTCCGTCACCAAGAACATCGAGCGTCCAGGGAAGGCCGGCTATCGAGGAGAGAGCGGCAATGGCATTGCCGAGATTCTTTTGCTGTTGGATCCGGCCACACCATATGAGTCGCAAGGGCTCGCCCATCCCACGGCTTTCCTCGCGGCTGGAGATCGTGACGTCGCTGCCATTGAGGATGACGCGCGGCTTGATTCCATAGGCCCGCTCGGCGAGCATCGCGACGTGAGGAGCAACGGCTGTTACGGCCGCGGCCGATCGCCAAATAGGTACGGTGAACGGCTTGACGATTTTATAGAGATGATCTGTCTGCTCAGGTACGCCGCCGGGCACGTCTCCCAGATGGACGGTGAGCACATACGGAGTGCGGGTGAATCGCGTCGCGAACCATGCAGGTACTCCGCTCGGCACCGCAAAGTGCACATGGACTACGTGAGGGCAGAATCGAAGGCTTTCCAGCAATGATGGAAACAAGTGTGTCAACACATAAGCGCCCATCTCCGGAACGGTGCAACGATCGGCTCGGTGCCGCCCGGCGTACCAGCGGTGAACAGAGATGCCGTCGACCGTTTCATTCGCCGAGAGGCCCTTCAATGCTGAAGTGACGGCCAGCACCTCGTGGCCGCGCCTCCCAAGTCCACGAGCGATATCGGCGGCGACACGGCCGCCGCCACCGCCCACCGGCGGCCATTCATAGCAGATGACCAAGATGCGAAGAGGGGCGGGGAGCGAAACATCTTCCGTAATGTCGCTGGCCGCGGAGCCGAGGACGTTGCGGCGAGCCATCACCAACTCATCTCAGGAATTGCATGATTTGGCCCATGGGGTCGCTAAACCCTTCGAGGTGGACTTGTGCCAAAAGCCGATCGTACATCGCGGGTCGCGTCAGTGCCGCGAGCAGGACGCACGCCCATACGGCGGCAACTGTAGCTCGATAAACGCGCCGGCTGTGGAAATGATTACTGCAGGCGGCCAACAAGTAGGCGATAAGAATTGTAAAAAGACTGACGCTGATGATGACTTTGTAGGGCAGCGCAGGCACCGAATTGTAGTAGCGCATCTTTATCGAGAGATGCGTGGAAAACCCGGCCATGATCATCAAACAAAGGCCTGCCAGGGCGGCGGACCGTCGCGATGGCTCACGCCAGGCACGCCAACCAACAAATGCCGCAAAAGCAATAAACGCGGCCACCATCACCCCGGCGTAGAAGCGCCAAAGGAAAAGGTGGTTCATTATGATCAAATTTTGGAAGGCCGGTTCGAAGCCGTTCTGCTCAGCAAGAATAGTATCGGTACCAAGGTAGGTAAGTGAATTAGAGGACGATACAAAGGAGGGGAAATAGTTGTCGATCACCATGTAGAGCAGTGTGAAAAAATTGACGATCAGGTCGTCGATCAGAAGCATCTTATGACGGTAGGTGATTACCAGCTCTTCCTCGGAGCCGGGATGGAGGTACTCCGATACCAGCCGGAGCCTTATCGCCAGATAGGCGACGAGCACAAAAAAAGTTGCGCAAAATAGGGCGAGCGAGCGAGCTCGCATCATCGGGAGCGCATGACGATGCGCCCAAAGGCACGCGAACAGCCCCCCAGCCAGGAGAGCCGTGGCATAGTTGATCCACATCTCGTTGGAAAGGGCCGTCACTGCAAGCGTTATCGCGAAAGCGGCAACGGCGCCGACGCCATGAATTCGGCCGACCAGGAATAAATATGCGACGGTTAGGTTCACCGCGATGTATGTCAGCACAAGATAAAGCGCAACCAGATTTCCGTATGTGTAGACGTAATGGAGCTGAGTGCCGAAGGCGAACATAAATGTCAACGTAGCTACAAAGGTCAAAGAATTAACGCAGATATAAGCGCATATAAACGAAACGACCAGGAATAAAGTCGACCAGAAAATATAAGAACCGTATGGGCCTAGAATATTTTCGGAAAAATACATTGGAAATATTGCGGTAGTTGCCCAAAAATTACGTGATCCTTCGTAGGCGAATGGAAGCAGCAATGCCGTCCAATGACCGGACAGTGCGGCCGCAACATTCGCGTGAATTATCGGCGACATTCTCAACGTATAGGGGCCGGCGGATAATGGGGGCGCAAACGTCAATTTGAAGAGCGCGGCTGTGAGCGCGATCGCTCCAAGCACAATCGCAGCCTGCCGCGTCGAGGCGTGGTGGGGAGCGTCCAACGCGTTTGCTCTCTACTATTTGGAAGTAAATGGATAGAAGCGTGCCGCACC
>JAFAZU010000654.1 GCA_019239585.1 Acidobacteriaceae bacterium | reverse complement strand
GAGTTAGAAGTTGAACTTCGCAACCAGGACCATAGTTCGCGGATTGCTGGAGAACACTTGCGAAGCAAGCCCGAAGTAGCTGCTGGTCGGTATCGTAAAGTTATGTTGATTCGTTGAAGTTGCGCCTATTGCGCCAACATCGTTGATGGAACCACCCACGTATTGCGGATGGTTCAAGATGTTGTAAACCTGTGCCGTAATTGAAAAGCTGGCGCGTTCCGTAAAGTTAAAGCGTTTCGTAGCGGCGAAATCAATGTCATTGATCGGATTCAGCATCCCAGTATTTCTGCCGGCATTGGGCAGGGTTCCACGAGGAGCTGTCGCATACTTCGCATTCGGATTTGTAACCAAGTACCCAACAACTTGCCCAGCGCTATTCTTGAGTGATGTCGTTCCAGATCCAAGTGACGGATTGCCACCGTTCGGATTCACAAATACACGGTCGCCAGCAGAATCGCCATTCAGGTTTGAATCGGCTCCGCTTTGGATGGTGTACAAGGTGCCGGTCTGGTAAGTGTAGACGGGCAAGAACTCCCAATTTCCAACCAGATTCTTTAAAAACCAGTTGCGTTGCTTGAAATAAGGCAGATCATAAATGACCTGCAACGTCAGCCGGTTTCGATGATCCAACGCTGAACTGGCGCGATCTTGCCGGAGGTTTGTCGAGTCTTGTGAACGGCGCGGAGTCAGATAAGTACTAAACACCTCAGCTGTTGAGTCGTCAATGTTGTGGCTGAGAGTATAAGAGCCCTGAATTTGCAACCCGTTCGTGAAACGGCGAGTCAACTGAGTGGCCAATCCGTGATAGATCGAGTTTCCGAGCGGCTGATAGGAGGTGACAATACCAGTGAAACCCGCAGCCAAGTAGGCGGGAATAATATTGCCCTTAGCAGCGAAGGCCGCATTGATTCCGCTCAGCGTGTTTGTTAAAGAATTCAAAGTAGCCTGGCCGGGATTTGCCCAATACACAGGCAGTGCAGTTGCCGCATTCACCGTGGGTTGCCGGTTGATTTGGTCCTGTACGGGGAGAAACTCTCCACGCGTACCCAGATACCGAATTTCGAACACATAGTCCTTAGCAAATTCCTGCTGAATGCCGAAATTCCATTGCAGCGATTTGGGCCGGGTCTGATTGGGAACGTAGCCACCAGTAAGTGCTCTGGCTTTTGCAACGGTCAAATTAGCCCCTGGTCCAGTCGGGGGAATACCGCCATTTGCAAGAAAATTATTGGGAGCAATGTTAGTCAGATCCACTGTAGTGTTTACTTGCGGAGGCAAAGTCAACAAACCAAAGTTGTCGAACAGCACATCATAATTGATTCCAAAACCCGCACGGATCGAAGTTTTGCCGCTTGTGCCGGGAGAGTAGGCAAGACCGATACGAGGCATGAGAGCGTCCCCCTGTGCTTGAGGCACACCGAATGTAATTAGTCCAGGAACACTGGACGCCGCATTCAACGACTGAACCTGTTCGCCAGCCGGAACAGTTTGGTATTCATATCGCAAGCCAATATTAAGCGTCAGATTGGGGCGGATCTTCCAGGTATCATTTCCGTACCAGCCCAGAAGCCAGCGGTTGCCCCAATAGATGAAGCTACCTTGCGACCGCTGTGCCAAGTAATCCGGACCAAAGTCGAAAAGATAGTCATTCAGGAAGTTGTAATCGTAATCGCCACGCGAGCGCTGCGTAAAGCTTTGCGGATTAATGAATCGAATACCATCAAACCCGAACTTAAAGCTGTGGGCGCCTTTGGTGAAAGTAATATTGTCAGTGAGTTGGTAATTGTTTTGATAACCAAACTGTGGAGCATTCGGATCAGGCCCAATTTGAGCGCCTAACTCATTCAGCACAAGATTGGGGAACTGGTCCAGTCCTGGGAATGTTTGATTACCGACCGGGAAGATTTGAGATTGCCGGTTATAACCCAATCGCAACTCATTAATGACGTTCGGAGTGAAATTGTGATACTCCGAAAAAGCAACCAGATAGTTGTTAGTTGGCTGTATAGCAAAGAAAACTGGCAGGCTTGCTGCGTTGTCAATAACGCCGTTTCGATTTAGGATGAAACGGCCCCGCATGGAATCCTTGTCCGACAGATTGTAATCAACTGAACCAACACCCCGTTCATTGTTGAAGTAGTTAGGCGTAGGGATCGATATCTTGCCGACTTCAATCGGAACACCTGTAAAATTGGTTTGGTTATATGCAGGACCTGCAGCCAGCGTGCTGAGAAGCGGATAACCGCCCCCATTAGCGCCAACCGCCGACGGAGAGGCCGGAGTAGTTGCGGTGCCAAGGTACTGCTTCATGATGTTCAAATTGGTTTGGTTAATTCCGGGCGTACTTGCAATCGTGTTATATCCGGCTGCGGTGGGAGCAAAAAGCAATCCCGCCGATCCAGCCTGGCCCACTGGGTTGTACTCGTAATCAACGAAGAAGAACAGCTTGTTTCTGCGAATCGGACCGCCAAACGTTCCACCAAACCGGTTATTGTCATAGCGTGGATGTAAGGGCGTTCCCGTAACAGCCGAGAAGTTATTTGCAGCATTCAAATTCCGGTTCTGAAAATACTCGTACAGGCTACCGTGAAATTCATTGGTGCCGCTTCTGACGACTTGATTGAACTGCCCACCGGAGGAATGTCCGAAATCGGGCGAGAACTGATTGGTCAACAGGGTAAACTCAGCCACCGCATCGTTCGGGATGGTCACAAGCGGCCCTGTGACGCTTCCGCTGTTGTTGTCTAATCCTTCCACAGTGAAATTGTTATTGCGGGGACGCTGACCGCCAACGGAGGGACCTGTGCCCGCCCCAACAGCGCCGCTCGTCGCAACGCCGGGAGCAAGGAGCGAAAGATTGATCACGCCAGCGCCCGTGCTGGTGGTTGGCGTATCCGCAATTTGCCGCGTCTCAAATGTGCTCTGAAGCTGGGCCGTTGTGGTGTCAATCGCAACCGCCGACTCCGTTACATTCACGCTGGTCGAGGATGTTCCAATCTGCAAAGTCGCATTCGCTGTCACGGTCTGATTCAGCGGTACATTGACGTTATTGACGACAACTTTGCTGAAACCGGGAGCATTGACCGTAACCGTATAAGTGCCAACTGGCAGATTCTCGATGCGGTAGTTGCCCGCCGAAGTGGCGGTAGCAGTGGACTCAACACCAGTTTCCTGATTTTTGGCCGTTACTGTTGCGCCCGGCACTGTCGCGCCCGTCTGATCGTAGATCGTGCCCGTGATGTTTCCGCTCGTGGATTGCGCGAAACTTAAAACCGAAAGTAGGCTGGCAAGAATAACCAGCAGGGCTGCTTGCGTAAAACGCGTCCATTTCGGAAGCAGCGCGAAATAGTGAATCTTAAAACCTTCTAACATCACACGCTTTGGAGCAATTTTGAAGCCATAATCATTGTTCTATTGCAATCAGTCGGTTACGAACG
>JAFAZU010000527.1 GCA_019239585.1 Acidobacteriaceae bacterium | reverse complement strand
GCACGCTGGCCCGTGGGCGAAATGCCGGAGTTCTCGATCATCTTGTTCGAGATCTTCTGGAATCGCGGGCGCACTTCGGCGAGATCGGCAGAGACTGTGATCGGGACGCGATGACTCTTGCCGGACTTGAGATCGAGCAGGTGAATGACTCCGAACTGTTCGTAGACAATGGCGTCCGATGTAGCAGCGGCGGATTTGAAATCGAGACCATCGTTTTTAACGACCTCGCTCACCTTCTTGGAACCGATGTCGTAGGACCAAAGGCTTACGTTTCCATTGCGGTCGGACAGGAAATAAACTTTGTTGCCGACCCACATGGGATTGAAGTCGTTCGAGCTTTCACGTGGAATTGGGAGTATGCTTGAGTCCTGAAGATCGGCGATCCAGAGTTTTAGAGATTGCCCACCGTGATAGCGCTTCCAGGCTTCCTGCCAGTGAAAAAAGGGTTCATACGCGATATGCGTACCATCGGCAGAGTAGGAACCGTCTTCGGCCATAGAAAGCGGCAAGGGCACAGGTAGCGGGCCTCCATCCGTAGGGTCGAGCGATATCGTATAAAGCTGGCCGCTATCGGCAAAGCTATCGCGATGGGAGCTGAATAGAATGCGCTTGCCGTCGGGCGTCCAGCCTCTGGCGATGTCTATGCCTGGATGATACGTGAGTCGTCGCGGAACGCCTCCCGCCGCAGGCACGACATACACGTCAACATTGCCTTCATACTCGCCGGTAAACGCAATTTGCGTGCCGTCCGGAGAGAAGTGCGCGGCGCCTTCGCGGCCTGGGCCAGTCGTCAGGCGGCGAGCTTCACCGCCTTCGCGGTTGACAATCCAAAGATCGTTGGCGTATTCAAAACAGATCTGGGTTTTGCTCACAGCCGGGTCCCGCAGAAGAAGGTGATCCGGGCTTTGCGCCCCTGGCGCAAGGGAAGCGGCAAATAGCAGGGTGGAGGCGAAAGCAAATGAACGCATAATCAGCAAACGATTATAGCGGGACGGCAACGAACCCGTAATTTGTTTCAACACTTTTCCCCTGAGCTGCGTATAGAGAATGAGAGCTTTTGAGCGGCAGATCAGCATGGCAGTTCCGTGGATGGGCCATTTTGTCATGGAGGGGAATCTCCTGCGCCAACTTGTTCGGGATGCCAAGGCTGGCGATGCGGCTTCATTTGAACGGATTGTTATCCTGCACGAATGCTTGGTTTTGCGCGTGGCACAGCGGATTTTACTCAACGGAGAGGATGCCAAGGACGCGGCACAGGAAGTGTTTATCCGGCTGCACCGCACATTGAGCCGTTTTGATGAGGAGAAAGACCTTGGACCTTGGCTGTACCGTTTAACTGTAAATGTATGCCGGGACGTTCTGCGTCGTGGCAAGCGTAATGTGCCGCTCGATATTGTTTCCGATTCGGCCGATGCAGCTCCTGATCCTGAACAGTCGGCGGTAGCGGCTCAACAGTACCGGATCGTGCTGGATGCTTTACAGGAACTGTCTCCGCGTGAACGCGAGGCCGTCGTGCTCCGTGATTTGGAAGGACGCTCAACGGAAGAGGTTGCAGAGATTCTTGGATCTTCCGAAACAACGGTCCGATCACAGCTTTCAACAGGACGAATCAAGATGAAAAACTATGTCACCGCTCGACTGAGGAGGCGGAAATGATCGAACATGTCCGTGAAGAACAGTTAGCTTTGTATGCTTGGGGTGATTTGTCCCCACAGGAGAGTAGCGCGGTAACTACTCATTTGGCAGATTGCGACCAGTGTCAAAAGGTGTTGGCCGAGCTTCATCAGGCGCGAAATTTCGTTACAACGTCACTTCAGAATCCTGGAGAGGGCGAAGTATCAGAAGTACGCAGGCGTTTAACAACGAAGTTACAGCCACAGCGGAGCGTGGAAAGACACTTGGCTTGGTGGGGCGCCGGAGTGGTGGCGGCGCTTGCCTTGCTCATTTTGCCTCGCAATTTTGAGAAGCGGTCCGTTGTTGTACAACAAGCTGCTCCAACCATTGCGACATTTGTCCTCCCGGAAATGCTATATCCTGGACCCGCTATCAAATTACCAATTACTCCTGTTTCAGCTCCGCATCAGCGACATTTACGATCCCAAGAGGCAGGTATCCGTACTGTTACTCTAATTGCGCAGGCAGACCAGGAGCCAATTATAAAAATGACAACTGCTGACCCGAATGTAGTCATTCTCTGGCAGTCAAATAACAGAACCGAGCATTAATTATGAAAATTGCAGTCCTTTTTCTTACGCTTTTTCCCAGCATCATCTTTTCACAAGCGCCAGTTCAGACCGTAACGGACACTAACCCATCAGACAAAGTAACGAAAGTCGTTCGGGTCCGATATGGAAATGCAAGAACATTAGCCGCACTAGCTGCCAATGGTGCGCCTGTCAACGTCAATGCTGATAATCTCCTGCAGGTGATCGTCCTGCACGGCCGTGCCAACGATACTGCCACAGTAGAGCAAACAATTCATGAATTGGATGTGCCTGCGGCCACACAAACATCCTATAAATCGAAAGATGTCGAGTTGATTGTGTCTGTTGTTGGCGGCTCTAACAGTACAGAACTTATGCCGGGGGGTCCGATTTCGGAAGCAATGGCTCCAGTGGTTAAGCAATTGCGAGCGGTTTTTCCATACAAAAGTTACCAAATACTCAGCTCTATGCTGCTGCGTTCCAGCGAAGGAGCAAAGGCCGAGAGCAACGGTGTGATGAAAAGTCTAACTAACTCAGATCAACCACGTCCGACCGGGTACGGTGTTGCTTATGATGAAGCCAATGTTTCTCCTGAAGAAGGCAGGCCAACGATTCATCTAAAGAACTTTCACTTCAGAACAACTGTTCCAACTCCAGTCGGTAGCACAAACGGTTCACAATATTCACAAATTCAAATGAATGACGTCAACATTAGGACTGATATCGATTTGCGAGAAGGGCAGAAGGTTGTTGCAGGAAAGGCTAACATCGATAACAGCGACCTAGCCCTGTTCGTTGTCTTAACAGCGAGGCTGGTTGAATAGTAATTAGGAGAGCACAAGTTCGCCTCGGATAAGATCCTCGTAAGTTTCGCGTTGCCGGGTGACTTGCACTTTGCTACCAGCTACGAGGAGTTCACAGGCGCGGGGGCG
>JAFAZU010000490.1 GCA_019239585.1 Acidobacteriaceae bacterium | reverse complement strand
TTGTCATTCCGGCGGTTTTTCCATCCGAAACAAACGCCTCGCTCTTCGAAACGGCGGAACTACCCGGTCTAGCTCCCCAAAACGATACGCTTGACGCGATCCGGCTTGATATCGGCGATTGCAAACGGTGCCGTTTGTGCGAGACCCGGATGAGCATTGTATTCGGCTCAGGCAATGAGCAGGCCAAAGTGGTATTCGTGGGCGAAGGCCCCGGCGCAGATGAGGATGAACAAGGCGTGCCGTTTGTGGGTCGCGCAGGGCAGTTGCTGACGCAGATGATCGATAATACGGCGGCGAAAGAGGGCCTTCCGATCAGCCGGAAAGACGTGTATATCTGCAATGTGGTGAAGTGCCGCCCGCCGGAAAATCGTACTCCCCTGCCCGACGAAATGGCAACTTGCGGTCAGTTTCTATACCGTCAGTTGAGGACCATTAAACCGAAAGCGATTTGCGCGCTGGGCGCTACGGCCATGAAAGCGCTGCTCAATACCAAGGAAGGTATCACGAAGGTGCGCGGGCAGTGGCGCAAGTGGGACGACATTCCGGTGATGATTACCTACCATCCGTCGTATTTGCTCCGGCAGTACAATCAGCAGGCGCGACGGGAGGCTTGGGAAGACCTTAAGGCTTTGTTCCATTACGTCTATGATTGAGCGGTGCTCCGGTGGGTGAGCGTCGCGGTCTTTTCCTGACGTTTGAAGGGACGGAGGGTAGCGGGAAGACGACGCAAATGCGCCTGTTGATCCAGCATTTGCGGGCTGAGGGCTACACAGTGACGGAAAATCAGGAGCCGGGCGCTACGGCTATCGGCAAGGAAATCCGGCGCATTCTGCTGGACCCTGCTCATTCCGAGATAGCCCCCATGACCGAGTTGCTACTCATGTTTGCTTCGCGCGCCCAGGCGGCGGCTGAAATCATTATTCCGGCTTTAGAGCGCGGCGAAATTGTTGTGAGTGACCGTTTTACAGATTCCACGCTGGCTTATCAGGGCGAAGCACGCGGTCTCAGTTTCGACACCGTTTTGCAGGTGCATCGGCTGGCGCTTAATTCCCTCCTGCCCGATTTGACTATTTGTATTGACATCGATATTCCGACTGGGTTGGCGCGGGCTCATCATCGTAATCAGGGCAGTAGATCAGTCAAAAATGAGGCGCGAATCGACCAGCAATCGCTTGATTTTCACCTGCGCGTTGGGGAGGGTTACCGGAAAATTGCCGCCGCTGAACCGGAGCGGTTCCGGTTGGCGGATGGCAACGGTAATCCCGCGGAAGTAGCAGAACGCGTTTGGAGGGAAGTAAGCCCAATCCTGAGCCGTGTGTCTCCCATATGATAGGCCAAAGCAATGCTACAGTGTACACAGAAGTACACAATGGAACCAACCAAGGTCGGTGTCCGCGAATTTCGAGATAAGTTAGCGTATTTCTTAGAAGCCAAGACACCGGTAGCAATCACGCGTCATGGTGAGACAGTGGGATTGTATATTCCGACACGGCGTAGGACTCCTAATAGGGACCTTACCGCTTTGAAAGCCGCCGCTGCTCAAGTGGACGCTATGCTGGAAGCTGCTGGAATTTCTGAAGATGAGCTGGTCGAAGATTTCAAAAGACTTCGCAAAGCTAATGCTAAACGCTGATGCTGGCGCTCGATGCCAATATCTTGATCCGAGCTGTGCTAGGGAAGAGGGTGTCAAAGATCCTGACAGCTTATATGGGCGTTGTTCCGTTCTTTGTTGCTGATGCTATGGCGGAGGAAGCACGCTTACGGCTGCCTGAAATTCTTGCCGATCGTCGATTAAATCCACAACCGGTCATGAAAGCTTTGGGGCTGCTATTGCAAGAAATTGACGTTGTTGAGTTTGCTTTCTATGCGGGTTATGAAAACGATGCCAAGAGCCGTTTAAAGAACCGTGATATCGATGATTGGCCAACTGCCGCCCTAGCGCTCACTCTTGGCTGCCCTATTTGGACAGAAGATGCCGACTTTTTCGGGACAGGAATTGCAACCTGGACAACGGATCGCGTGGAAATCTACTTGCGCTCTTTGGTTCGGCCTAGTTAAACCCATGCCCTCCTTCCCCGACTTTTTCGGCAACACGCAAACAGTCCAAACGCTGGCACAGATGATTGAGAAGGGGCGCATTCCGCAGACTATTCTTCTGAGCGGCCCGGAGGGTGTCGGTAAGGCAACGCT
>JAFAZU010000480.1 GCA_019239585.1 Acidobacteriaceae bacterium | reverse complement strand
ACCCAGAGTGGGTAGCGGCTCGTGACAACAGGCAGAAATTCGAAGTTATAGTTTTTCGGCGGCGATGCCGCAGCCCACTCCAAGCTGTCCGCTTCCCAAGGATTATTGCCGGCGATCCGGCCCCTGCGACGGCTCCACAGTACATTGACAATAAACAGGATTCCACCCACAGCAATGATCCAGGCTCCTACCGTTGCGAGCGCGCTGAGAGGTCCCCAACCCATCTCTTCGGAATAGGTGTAAACACGCCTTGGCATCCCTTTCAAGCCGAGGATGTGCATTGGGAAGAACGTCAGATTAAAACCAATGAACAGGACCCAGAAATTGACCTTACCAAGCTTCTCATTCATTAAGCGGCCAGTCATCTTGGGGAACCAGTGATGGAAAGCCCCAAACAGCGGAAACAGCGCGCCGCCGATCAGAACGTAGTGGAAGTGCGCAACGACGAAGTAGGTATCGTGTACCTGTAAATCGAGAGGAACAGAGGCCAGCATCACTCCCGTGAGTCCGCCTAACACAAAGATCGCTATAAATCCGTACACAAAATACAACGAGGCAGTTAAACGCACCCGACCTGTCCAGAGGGTCGCAATCCAGCAAAAAATCTGGATGCCGCTGGTAACCGCAATCATCATGCTCGAAGCCGTAAAATAGGCCTCACCGATTTGCGGCAAGCCGGTGGCGAACATGTGATGCACCCATAGCCCAAAGGCGATAAATCCGTTCGCGATTTGTGAGAGCACCATGGCCGGGTAGCCAAAGAGCGACCGGCGGGAGTTAGCGACCACAATGGCCGAGACAAAACCAAGCGCCGGAATAAAGATGATGTAGACTTCGGGGTGCCCAAAGAACCAGAACACGTGCTGATATAAAAGCGGATCTCCTCCTTCTGCAGGATTGACGAAATGAGTCGCAATCGTGCGATCGGAGAGCAGATAAGAGCTCGCAACCACGATGGCAGGCAAGGCAAAAATCACCATGAAGGACTGGATCAACATCGACCAGACGTAGAGCGGAATTCTGTTGAGCGACATTCTCGGTGCACGCATTTTGAATATGGTAGTAACAATTTCCGTAGCGACACAGAGGGCCGACACTTCCGTAAACGTAATCATCTGCGCCCAGTAATCCGTCCGCTTGCCGGGCGTGAATTGTGGGCCGGAGAGGGGAGGGTAAGCAAACCATCCCATGTCTGGCGCAGCGTTCGTGAAAACACCCCAGTAGAGGAAAAGACAACCGCCGAGATACAGCCAATACCCAAATGCGTTTAAACGCGGGAACGCGACGTTTCTGGTTCCCACCATGAGCGGCACCAGATAAATCGCCATGCCCTCCATCACAGGCACGGCAAAGAGAAACATCATGGTCGTGCCGTGCGTGGTAAAGATTTCGTTGTAGCGGTCCGGACTCAGAAAATTGCTATCCGGACGCGCCAGTTGTGTGCGCATGAGCAGTGCTTCGACGCCGCCGACAAGAAGCATAATGAAAGCGGTCACGATGTAGCGCATCCCGATCGCTTGGTGGGTCGTATAGGACAGCCATCCAAAGAAGCCGCGCGGGTGACGCCACACTCGGTCCAAAAGACTCAGTTCTTCTTGCTCATTCGCAATGCGGGGAAAAACATCTTGTGTGGCGCTCATTTGAGACTCTCCAAATACTCAGCGAGCGGCTGCAGATCCTGCGAGTTCACGGCGATGGTGGCCATGTGATTGCCTGGCTTGATCCGCTGTGGATTGACCAGCCAGCCAGTCAGGTTGCCTAGGTTATTGGGCAGCGTACCGGCCGCAATACTGCGCCGCGAACCGAAGTGAGTTAAATCCGGCGCGTTTTGCCCGGCAGCCGTAGTGCCGCGAATTTGATGGCAGTAAACACACTCATAGCTGAGAAATGCCTGTTGGCCATGCTGCAGGACCGGATCAGAGGAAGGGGCAGCGGGTTGAAGTTGACTCGCCATCCACGCGTTAAACCTTTCTTCCGGTTCAGCAATCACGTAAAAAGACATGTGGGCGTGCTGCAAGCCGCAGAATTCTGCGCATTGACCGCGATAGACGCCCGACTGATCGGCCTGAATGTATTCCGTTGTGGTGCGAGAGGGAATCAGGTCCCGTTTACCATGCAGGTTCGGCACCCAAAAGCTGTGGATGACATCGTTCGACATGCCGCGAATCAGCACGGGCTGGCCCACCGGAATGTGAATCTCATTGGCGGTAAGCAGAATCTGGCTGGGGTCGCTGTTCATGTAACGAAACTGCCACCACCATTGATTTCCGGTCACCTCGACAATTAATCTCTTTTTCCCGTTTCCGAGCTCGGAGACGGCTTTGCCAGTACCAACGCTGGCCACGATCAGAACAAACAGAATCGCTACGGTTGCAATCGTGCATCCCGTGACGACACGCTTCAGCTTGGATTCTGTCGCTTCAGGCGGCTTATGTTCACTCTCTACGGTTTTTTCCCTTTCAACTTCCCGATGGCGCCTGGTGAGAGTCCAAAGCATGAACACCATGACCGCAACGAAGATCGCAGAAAGCAAAAAGAGGAAAAACCACCACAACGCAGCAATTTTGCCTGCTTGCGGCCCGGCTGGATCTACAATCGATTGCTCGTGCCCCGCGCAGGACATCATGACGGCAAGGCTGAAAGCAACAACAACACGACTCATTTCGTCTCTCCGGTCGTGCGGTTTTGCAGATTCTGCGGATTGGTTTCGATTGTATCCGGACGCGTCGGAGTGGCCGATGTCGGTTGCAATCCGTTCATGGAACGAACGTAGGCGACGATTTGCCAGATCTGATATTCCGGAATGCGCCCACCCCAGGAAGGCATGCCGTTGGGCCGTCCCTTTACGATGGTGTCGAAGATATTGGCCGGTTCGCCGCCGTAGATCCAGGTCGTTTTAATCAGCGGCGGCCCAATACCGCCACCCCCGTCGAAATGACACCCGCTACAGTTATACCAGTTATAAAGCCGTTGACCTTCGGATATATCGTAACCGCTGCTGTTATAAGGATTATTAACAACATGCTGCGGATGTACAGGACCGCCGGGGCGTAAGTCACTCTGCCGGGCAGCATCGCCAAAAACGGCGAGACGTGCCGGCGATGGCTCAATATCGCGCTTCTCGCGCTGGCAGGATGCCCATAAGAAGCAGGCCAGAAAAATTGTGCAACGGATTCGCACTGTGTCCTCTCTGTCAATGCACCAGGGGAATACCATACTGCAGGAGAATCTGCCGTACACCGGCGGATTCGGACTGCAAAGCATCGTTCAACTTTTCCTTTAGCTCTTCATTGCCTTTGTGGACGCCTACTGACATGTCATACGTAAAAGGAATGCCAAGAAAGGTCGGAGGAGAGACAGGTTGGATATCGAGCGGCGTTTTGACAGTTTGGGAGAAATAGCCCGCGAAGGGACCCCAGGCAATCGCCACATCCACCTCTCCATGCTCGACAGCATCAATAACCTTGCGCGCTGGATTGGCTTCGCCATACTCGCCAAAAAGACTGAAGCCCACAATATTTTGCGTAATGCCACGGCGCGCCAGGGCAAAAGCCGGAGGCGCATAATCATCACCCACGACGTGGATTCCAATTCGCAGTTGAGACAGTCGTTCGTCAGTTAACGAGGTGATATGCAGATTGCGGTCGTGGCGCGTCACAAACACGTAAGTGGACCGGTAATAGGGCCGCGTCACGCTCACGGAATCGAGCGTGGAAGGCACTCCCATTAGCACATCACACTTCCCCTCATCCAGCGAGTTTTTGACAAAAGACTTTCGCTGCGACCACCAGGTGTACTCCAGTTTTGCATTTAATTTTGCCGCTATCAGCTCGGCTAACTTGTTCTCAAATCCCTGGCCTGCCTCATTGGAAAACGGCAGATTATTCGGATCGGCGCAAACACGGAAGATGCTCGTACCTTCCGCAAGGCAGGGCAGTGCCGCTAAAAGTAAAAGGCTCGAAAAGCTAAGGAAGCGAGAACACATAGAGCATCCCGCCTTTAGTCGTGTATTTGCCAAGGTCTGACGTGGCATTTAAGAACCCTAACGCTCCGGTCCCATCAACGCCGTTCAATCCCCCTGAAACCGCTGCTCCTGCCCAGCCTCCAACGCCCGAAAGAATCGCGACATACTGCTTGCCGTCCGGTCCTTTGTATGTGACAGGCTGACCCACAATTCCGGAGCCGACTTTAAACTGCCAAAGCGATTTTCCGTTTCTGGCATCAACCGCTTTAAACCAGCCGTCCATAGTGCCATAGAAGACAACATCACCTGCGGTCACTACAGTACCGCTCCAAACGGGAAACGTCTCATTAATGCTCCAAACAGTTTTGGCCTTCACGGGGTCCCAGGCAGAGAGAATCCCCCGATTACCACCAGGACCTGCATACATACGAACCTTCATCCCGACGAAAGGAGTTCCGGCGATGTAATTGGCCTGCGTGCCCTGCGCTTCGTAGCACATATTATTGTGGGGCAGATAAATCAGCCCCGTCCTGGGCGAAAAGGAGGACGGTGTCCAATCCTTCAATCCGGGCGGGGCAGGGCAAGCATCACGGACGGTCTTAAAGCCGCTCTCTTTGGTCGGGTTGTATTTGAGCTCGCCTGTTTTGACATCGACGCTTTCGATTGTGTTGACATAGCCAAACTTCTCGGCTGATACGACCTCGCCGGTTTGGCGGTCAATCAAATACAGGAAGCCGTTCCGGTCGGGATGAGCCAGCACCTTACGGAGGCTGCCTCCAATCGTCAGGTCCAGCAGGATGTTTTCATTAATCCCGTCATAATCATGCAGGTCGTGCGGGGTCATCTGGTAGGCCCACACCGCTTCGCCAGTCTCCGGCCTTCGCGCAAATATCGTACAGGCCCACTTGTTGTCACCGGGACGCTGCTCAGGATTCCAAGGACCCGGATTGGAAGTTCCGTAATAGAACAGATCTAAATCCGGATCATAAGAAATCCAACTCCAGGCCGCCGCGCCGCCAATCTTCCAGGCCTCACTAGGCCAAGTCTTTACGCCTAGATCGGTTCCCCGGTCCTTCTGATAGAACGGCTTAAAATTGGGTCCGATCAGCACGTCTTTGTCGGGTCCGGTCGCATAAGCGCGCCAGGCAATTTTGCCGGTATCGGCATCCAGACCGGCCAGCCAGCCGCGAACGCCAAACTCGCCACCGCTATTCCCGACGAGTACCTTGCCCTTCGCAACAATCGGAGCCATGGTGATCGACTCGCCCATGTTGATGTCACCCAGCTTGGTTCGCCAAACCTCCTTACCCGTATTCGCGTCTACCGCCACCGTCTGAACATCCAGCGTGTTGTAATAGATCCGCCCTTTGTCGTAAGCAGCGCCGCGATTCACGGTGTCACAACAGGCAACACCCTGCGCCGACGGGGAAGGGTTCGGCTGATAGACCCACTTCATCGGCGCGCCGGGCTTTGTCAGGTCAAGTGCGTATAAAAAATTCGGGAACGGCGTCACGATGTACATCGTGTTGTTCACGACCAGCGGCGCGGCTTCATTTCCTCGTATAGTACCGGTAGAGAACTCAAAAGCGGGCTTAAGATTGCGAACGTTTTCAGTATTAATCTGGTTCAGAGTACTGTAACGGGTACTGGCATGGTTCTTAGGCGCCATGATCCATTGCCCGTCATCGGGCTGATTTTGAATCTGGGCTAACCCAGACAACACGAGCAGCGAACCGGCAAGAGTAAGGCGGATGCCTCCTCCAGGATTCATGAACCCTCCCACCAAAACACTTCATTAGTAAGATGTTTGCTGGATTATCTTGTAACAGAAAAGGTTAGAAAGGCTGCTAAGAGGCTAATCTTCGCTCTGCAATCTGCTTGCGCTCCCGTTTGAAAACTTGTTTCAACAAGGTCCGGAGTGCCAGAACAAAAGCGAACATTCCAATTTGCTGCCAGTTTTGCAGCGCCAGCGCTTTCAACAATGTGCCTGCTACGCTAAACCCCAAAGCCGCTAAAACTCCATCGGCAATAATCAAGCGCGGTCGGTCCGCGTCATAACGCTTTAGGATCGCACCTAAAGCCCGGCATGCGTGAAACGCGATAACCACGGCGGCGAGCAACTCAATAATCGTGCCCCCGGCGGCAATTAAACGGCTCTCAATCCCCGTTGGCATAGCGAGCTTTTGTGCCCACCGTAATCTGCTCAGCCTGGCGTTGTTCAGGGCTCGACTCCTGCCGAATCTCCCGTTCCAGGAAGTAGTTGAGAGCAGTACGAAGAGCCGCAATGGCGGCTAGTTTTTCAATATCGTTCCAAGTTGGCGTGACTGCCGTATTCAGAATATCCGCAGCCAGCTCGAATTCCAAAGCAACCGCCAGCCACCGCCCCAGCGTCAGGCGAACCTCGTTTTTTCGCTCCGGCGGCGCGCCGCGCTGGATAAAGAGAATTATTGATTTAATTGTCGCCTCAATGGCGGCCATGGCAATAATCAGCGCTGCCGCAAATTCCACGCCTCGCGCCAGGTATTGGATCACAAATTTGGCCTCAGCCAACAATCCTGCTTCTTCCATCTCTTCTGTTTTGTGGACGCAAGACGC
>JAFAZU010000335.1 GCA_019239585.1 Acidobacteriaceae bacterium | reverse complement strand
GTATATCTGGTGCTTGTCATTCACGGTGGGGTTGGCGCAGTCTTTCGGCGGTCCAGCTTACTCAGCGCTGGTACCGACCCTGGTGAAGAAGGAGGACCTGCAAAACGCCATTGCTCTCAACTCGATTCAATTCAATCTGGCGCGCGTCGTGGGACCGGCTCTGGGAGGCGTTGCTCTAGCGAAACTGGGCGCGGGCTGGTGCTTTACGCTGAACGGTATTTCCTTTCTGGCAGTTATTGCATCGCTGCTATCTATTCGTTCGCCGTTCACTCCGGTCCACAGCGGAGGATCAGTTCTTGAAAGCATGAAGGAGGGCGTGAACTTCTTGCGGCGGCGTGAAGGCATGGTTAGCCTGGTCGCGCTCGCTTTTTTGCTTACGCTGCTTTCTTATCCGCTGATTACCTTCCTGCCGGTTATAGCGCGTGATGTTTTCCACGGCGGCCCGAATACATTTACTCTGTTTCTCTGTCTCTCAGGCGCGGGGTCGGTTGCCGGCGCTCTCGTGGTTGCCAGTAAGCAGAACCAAAAAAAGCAGGCTCGGATTTCACTCATGGTCATGCTGCTGCTCGGGTTGTTTATCGCGGTGATCGGTTTATCAAAAAATATCGCCTTTACCGGAGCATTTATTTTCGTGACTGGCCTTTTGCTGATGGTTGTTTTTGCGCTGAACTCCTCCCTGGTGCAATTGTATGCTTCCGACGCCATGCGCGGTCGCGTGATGAGCGTGTACAATGTTGCGTTCCGTGGAGGCATGCCGCTGGGCGGCCTTATCTCAGGCCTTTTGATCAAAACAGCTTCCGCGCCTGCTGTCATGGTTCTGAATGGGATACTCGTGGTCGTGCTGGCTTTGTATTTTCTTTTTGTCGAACGCAAATTGGCGAAACTCTGAAAAACGGAGGACGTCCTTCTTAAAATGAAGGAAAGGATGTCAAAAACACTCTTATTGCAGAAGAGTTTGAAGGTTTTCAGTGTGTGTTTTATTTGCGCTTTGGTCCTTGGAGCCGCAACGCAGAACGCAGATTTGTTAGGGGCGCGTGATCATGGCGACCGCACCGCGCTCGACCGTTTGATCCAGCAGTCAAAACAGGCAGCGGACAGCAATGCAAATTCTGCCGAAGCACAATACCGGCTGGCGCTGGCTTACTCCTATGGCGCTGAAGTAGCGATGGAGCAGCATGATAAAAGGAAAGCAGAGGAGCTGGCGGAAGAGGGCCTCGCTCCGGCTCAAAAAGCGGTTTCGAGCGATGGCTCCAATGCCGAGTATCATCGCCTTTTAGGAGCTTTGTGCGGCCAGGTGATTCCGGCTAATCCGCTCATGGGAACGCTGAAATATGGCCAGTGCGCGCGGGATGAAATTAACAAGGCTATCCAACTAAATGGCTCTCTGGCTTTAGCATATGTCAGCCGTGGAGTAGGCAATTATTATCTACCGGCGTCGATGGGCGGCGGGCCTGAGATTGCGATCAAAGATTTCGACAAGGCCATCTCCCTTGATCCGAAGCTGGCCGACGGTTATTTGTGGAAAGGCATTGCACTGCGCAAGGAGAACCGTAACGCCGAAGCGCATGGAGCTCTGGAACAAGCTGCGCAGCTTGCTCCTAATCGCGCCTGGGCCAAAGAGCAATTGGGCAAAACTCCAACCAAGTAAATGCGGCGAGCCCTCCTTATCTTCCTGGGCCTCGCACTCGTTACCTTCCTGGAGTTTTGTTACTTTCCAGGACACTCTTACTTACAAGGAGAAAGCCAGACCTTCGTGCCGATGCTGGAAAGGCTCGACGCGCCCGGCTTCCTTTCCCGCGACTTAGTTGCGATCAGTCCTCACCTGACTTATACAATTTATGACGAAGTCACTCTGTTTCTGCATCGGCTCACCAAACAGAGTTTTGAAAATGTTCTCCTGGGGCAGTTGCTTCTCAGCCGTGCTGCTGCTTTGCTCGGCATTTTTCTGTTGATACTTTCAACTGGCTTAAATGCTGTTTGTTCGGTCCTCCTTTCCGCATTGATTAACCTTGGCGCCGCGCTTCCGGGCATTGACGAGCTTTTGATAGGTCGGGAACCCGTCCCGCATGTTCTTGCATTCGGGTTCACGCTTCTGGCGCTCGGCTGTTTGGCAGACAGGAAACCATTACTGGCAAGTTTTGCGGGCGGGGTCGCGCTTGCCTACCATGCCCCGATCGCTGCTCTCTTTTGGCTTATTGCATTCATTCTGCTTTTTGACCGCAAGCTGCGCCCCTTAGTTCGGCCCATGCTGCCGATCTTTGTTGTATTCGCTCTGCTTCTCGCTAATCTGGCGCAACTTCAACCGGGAGTTGTGGAACCACAATCCTTTTTCAGCCAAATCTCCAAAAACTGGTCCCGTCTGCAACAGGAGCAAACACCCTTGGTTTGGGTTGGAACCTGGGCCGGAAAGTTCATTTGGATTTATTTAGGAGTTTTTG
>JAFAZU010000201.1 GCA_019239585.1 Acidobacteriaceae bacterium | reverse complement strand
CGAAACAGGTCGATGATGCGATGGCGGGCGACGCGAAACAGCCAAGCGCCGACTTGCTCCAAAGGCTTCATCAATCGGTAGGCCTCGATCAGTTCGTAAAAGACCTCTTGGAAGATGTCCTCCGCATCGCCGGTATCAGGGACGCGCTGGCGAATGAATTGGCGCAGCCGAGCCTGTTCGCGCCTCACCGTGTCAGAGATGCGCCGATTTTGCTCGGCCGTCACTCCGTCGGTACTCAGCGCTTCATCCATCTATCCTGGTAGACGGATGAGCGTCTGAAATATTGTGGGACGGAAGAAAATACTTTCACGCTTGTTGGCAGGAACTCTCCCGGACGAAAAAAGATTAGCTCCCGGCCCTCTCCGCTGGAGGACGTCGCCCGGCCAGCCTCGGCCGAAATAATTGCACTGGTGAGGTGGGTTCAGAGACTCGTGTTCGCTTGTGAGCTGCCGGTCACTTTACCGACATCGGCGTATCTCATTCCAAATCTGCGGAATGCACTGGTCTGGATTCCTAAACCCTTTCCGGCTCCACATGAGTAATGTGAAGAAAACCCCTTTTCGGCTTGACATCGCACGTCGGCCGCAATCAAACACATGCAAGTCAGTTGTCTCGAGCGTTCAGCAGGTGGCTTACCGAAGTCTATTTCGAAACCGCCGCCCCGAATACGCGTAGATAGTTGGCTCCGCCTATCTTTCCGATCTCCTCTGAGCTAAAGCCGGTCTGCAACATCGCATCCACAACGGCACAGTAGAACCCTACTTTTTCGTCAGCCCATGCCTCGTTGGTCCGTTCTCCAACGCGCGGGCGCTGTTGACCGGGGCCGAAGCCGTCCCGAGATGGGCCGCTGGCGTGAGAACTCTCTGCGGGAGGACCGCCAGGGCGAGGACCGTTCGGACGAGGGTTGGGCGGCGTGAGCTTGGTATCTGTCCCGATGCAAACATGATCGACACCGATCACATCGACCAGCGCCCGCACATTTTGTGCATGCTCCAGTGGAGTATCGGACAGATGTGTCCAAACTCCGATCAAGCCCCCGGCCTCAGCGACGATTCTAGCCTGCTCTTTGCTGATGAGTCTGGGGCGCATCATCTCGGCCATGCGCTGGTTACTACCCACCTGCGTATCGAGCCCGGTATGCGAGATGATAACCGGGTGCCTGGTGACCTTGAGTGCGCCTTCGGTTGTCTGCAGATTGGCGTGCGCCAGATCAATCAGCATACCAAGCCGATTACATTCCTTGATCACCGCCGCCCCGAACGCGGTCAATCCGCCATAACGGGGAGGATTCGTGTAAACATCTCCCAGCGGCACCGAAGCATCGCTGTCGTGAAGCAGCCCGAAATGCCGCAGACCATGCTGGTAGGCTTCTTCCACACGCTCCAGGCGGCCCTGAAGAAAGTGTGCGCCCTCGATGGCCTGGATCACTGTGGGTGGGCCGTTCTGATGGGCGGTGCGGACCTCAGCCGGCGTCAAGGCACGCTTCATCCCGTTGCGCTCCAACTGCCGGTCCAGCGACGCCATCCCTTTGAGAAAACGGTCGTAAGCATCACCGGGTTGATAGTCAGTTGCAAAGGTCATGCAAATGGCGGATAAGCCGGCCCACTTCATCTCGCCTCTCAGGTCGATGTCAGGGCCCGGCATCTCGGCATCGGTCAGCGGAACATCAATGTGATTATGGGTGTCGATCCCGATCGTCTTGGTAACCATATCGCCCACTCGTGGATCGACCGCGTCGGCCGCCCCTCCCACGGCGTTTAGCCCTGTCGGCCCGAGGAGAATGGCACCACCGGCACCCGTCGAAACCGTCAGAAAGCTTCGTCGTGACAGATCGCAATTGCTTTTTGTAACGAACGTTTCATATGTGACTCGCGCTAAGCATGCCTTTCTATGACAAGCTGCTCCGTATGTGGCCCACTCGCTGCCGCTGAGTTTCGCTTTCGCTTGAGCCTGGCGCGGAGGCGACGAATCGAGAGTGACAGGCCGGTATAGACCAGCAAGCAGGCGGCCAGAGAAGCGACTGCCGCTATCAATTGGCCTGCCCATCCGACCCACTCACCCGTGTGTCCAAATCGCACAAAGGCGCGAAGTCTTTGGCCCAGCGTGCCGTCTGTAAATGTTGTCGTTCGTAGGACCGCTCCGGTTTTGCGATGCAACAGGTACTGCGTTCGCTTCTGCGGTTGTCCGCCAGTGCCCGTATCGACGGTTACTGGCACAGGTGCATTGACACCGCGCGCGATATTCAGCGTGATGGTCCGCCAGTTCGGGACGAATGTCGTTGAGAGGGCCAGAAGTCGATCATAGTTTGGTTCGTCTCCGATTTGAGTGTCACGTCCGTGCCTGTGGTTGTCTGCGGGACCGCGGCCTTGCACCGCTGGGGTCGAGCCGCTCCATCGGAAGAGCAGCGCGTTGGCCCATTCGAATGACATCACCACGCCCGTTACTACGATTATCAGCAACGGTGCCGCGAACCAAATACCCAGCACGTTGTGCCAGTTCCAGTCACGAGCCCGTCCGTGCAGTCCGCTACGAAAGACAAGGGACGCGCGTAGCGCCTTCCCGCTCCATTGTCGTGGGAACCACAAAACGACGCCAAGCAGAATCAGTCCCCCGAACAGCAGATTCGAGATCGCTGCCAGCCAGTGGCCTATGCCCTTGGAGCCGAGCGGCGCACCGAGCGTGCGATGCCATCGCTCGATTTCGACGAAGAAGCCATGCGCTGCTGCCGAACTGGCCCCGAGAATCGCGCCACTGTAGGGATCGACGTAGATGACTTTTCCGCGCCCGATCGAAAACTGTGCGGTGGCCTGCGGCGCATTCCGCACCACGATGGCCGTCGGCTCGCCCACCCCGGCGCGCTCGACTGCTTTGAGCAGATCATCGATGGGACGAAGTGGCACCGCCTGGGGCACAGAGACCCATCGCAGATCCCGGTCCACCCAATCGGTGATCTGCTTTTCAAAGGCGAGCACGACGCCGGTGGCGGCCATGATGAAGATGAACACGCCGGCCATGACGCCAAGCACCAGGTGTACCCAGAAAAGGAACTTCCGAATCATGATTGGTTCTGCGATCTAAATCGTTCCACATGAGAAATCGGACACTCACGCGATTGCTTTCGCTTGTGTTCTGAGGGATCGCACGGCCGCCGTGACTGCGGCGGTGAAGTAGATTTCACTCAGCCGGTAAGGCCACGGACCGTTCTCGGCCAAGTGACGTTTTACGTCCTCCACCAAGCGCCAGATCTGTTTCCGAGTATGATTCCGCGTCACTTTATCGTGCGTATCCCCGAACAGGCGCTCGATCGGATTAGCTTTTGGGCAATAGGTGGGCAGAAACACTAACGCGACGCGGCGTTGCGCCATCAATCACTGTGCGACCGCCTGCGCCTTGTGAATCTCGTAATTGTCCACGACCACATAGATCCGGTCATAGTGGTGGGCCGGATAAGCGGTCTCAACCGCCTCCAACAGAGCGCGAAACAACCCGTTGGTTTTGCGCGCCCACACGCGGTAATGCACCTGGCCGGTGCGCACATCCCAGGCGCCCGCCAGATAACGCTTCTGGTTTTTGCCTGGCGTCATCACCTCCACCTGCGTGCCCTTCGGCATCCACTGGTAACCCGACTTGGGCAAAAGTTGAATATCCAGTTCATCGGCAAACAGCAGCGCTTGGCGAGGCGGCAGGCGTTCCCAGAGCAGGCGAATACGGGCCAGTTTGGCAACGCGCTCGGAATCGTTGTCTTGGGCTGTCAGTTTGGCCCGCTTCCAGACCCAATCCAAGGCGTGCAGCCAGCGCCGTATGGTTTCCGCCGACACCCGCCAACCACGCCGCTGCCGAAGTGTTTCCGCCAGCGCCGCGCAACTCCAACGCGTGCGGCCCCCGCCGTAGACTGACGGCGCGCTCTTCAGCAAGGCCAATAAACTTCGTTGGCGCGTTGGGGTGAGACCAGCCAATAGCGGGGCAGCAGACACGCCAGAGGCAGGCTCCCAAGGACGGCGTCCTTGCTGCCAAGCCCAGGCCGCCGCGTAAACAGTCGAACCCGAACACAACAGCCACTCGGCAATCGCCGTCGGCGAGCGCGGCTGGCTTAACAACCGGAGAATGTGCAAGGCAAGCCAGCCGCCCCAACGGACACGGCGTAAATGTTTGCGCAAGCGAACTTGCTCGGCGGCAGGAATCTCGATGACCATACGAGAGGGTACAGCGGACACGGCGAACGACTCCGAAGGGTGGCACTTTCTGA
>JAFAZU010000038.1 GCA_019239585.1 Acidobacteriaceae bacterium | reverse complement strand
GGAAGCTGTGACGCTTGCATTCTGCGCCGCAAAGGGTTTGAGGAAGCGCACGCAGTCGATCCGACGCTCGTGTCGGCCTGACCTGCCGAAACTGTTGTGAAAATCTCTGAAATCTTCTACTCCATCCAGGGTGAAGGAGCGCTGGTGGGCGTGCCGTCGGTATTTGTCAGAACATCCGGTTGCAATCTCCGGTGCAAATGGTGCGACACTCCCTATACTTCCTGGCAGCCGGAAGGGCGGGAAATGGCTGTGGCGGAGATCGTCAAAATTGTCAAGGACTATCCGTCCCGGCATGTTGTCGTGACCGGCGGTGAGCCGATGATTGCGCCTGGAATGACAGAGCTGACGGAGGCGCTGCACGAAAGCGGGTTGCACATCACGATAGAAACAGCGGGAACTGTGGCCACCCCGGTCACCTGTGATTTAATGAGCATCAGCCCCAAACTGTCCAGCTCCACGCCGTTTGAGCGGGAAAACGGCAGATGGGCAGCGCAGCACGAGCGCTTGCGTTATCAACCGGATGTGCTGCGCCATCTAACAAACAGCTATGACTATCAATTAAAGTTCGTCCTTACCTCTCCCAATGACCTCGACGAAATCGAGCGGATGTGCCGGGATCTCCAAATACCGACCTCGCGAGTCATGCTCATGCCGGAAGGCACGAAGAGGGAAGCAATCAGCGAAAAAGCTCTTTGGATTGTGGACGTTTGCAAGAACAAAGGTTACCGTTACAGCCCACGGCTCCATATCGATCTTTGGGGAGACCGACGGGGAGTGTAGCTCGCCGCTCTCCCGATACACTAAAAGTTGAGACAGAACGATCCTAAAGTCCGTGTTGGAGCCGTTAGTTACCTGAACACGGTTCCGTTAGTCTGGGGTATGCTGCACGGCAAAGAGCGGGAAGTGGTGGATCTTGGGCTTTCCCTTCCCGCTGTCTGTGCGGAACAGGTTGAAAAAGGCCTGATCGATGTTGGATTAGTACCGGTGGCGGAAATCGCCCGGCAGCAGCTACAGATCGTTTCTGACGTGGGCATTGCCTGTTATGGTGCGGTACGCAGTATTTTGCTGGCTTCCCGCGTGCCGTTCCGCCGAATCCGCACTCTTGCCGCCGATGCAGGCTCCCGCACATCCGTGCAGCTCGCAAAGGTAATCTTACGGGAACGGTACGGGGTTGAGCCACAGGTTTATCAGCATACGCCGGAGTTGAATGCAATGTTGAAGAATGCGGATGCGGCATTAATCATTGGCGATCCGGCTCTACAGGTGGAGCCTCAAGAACTGTCTTATGAATGGCTGGATCTCGGCTCCGAGTGGCTTACTCTGACAAATCTCCCCATGGTTTTTGCAGCGTGGGCCGGAAAGCCGGGAATACCGGCCGGTTTCCTTTCTCAACTGAAGCGGAACTCTTATGAGTTCGGCAAAGCTCACCTCGACGACATCATTGAAGGGGAATATCGAAAGCGAAGTATCACGAGAGAGCTTGCAAAGCGATACCTGACGGAGTTTATCCGCTTTGACTTGGGCCAGAGCGAGCAAAACGGTCTGGAAGCGTTTCTCGAACTGGCGCACCTTCATCGGCCTACCTGGCACCGGGATATCCTGAAAGGTGCGGCATGATAACTCGACAGCAAGCGATTGATCTATTCAAAAGTGATGATCTGGTAGGCATCGGCACCGAAGCGGACGCCGTACGCAAACGACTTCACCCCGAAGGCGTCGTCAGCTACATTATTGACCGAAACATTAATTACACAAATTTCTGCACAGAGTATTGCAGTTTCTGTGCCTTTTACCGAGCGCCCGGCAGCGCCGAAGGTTACCTTCTGCCGACTGAGGTAATTCTCGACAAGATCCAGGAAACCATTGACCTGGGCGGCACTGGCATCCTCATGCAGGGCGGCCTGCACCCGGAATTAAAGATTGAATGGTACGAGGACCTGCTACGAACTATCAAATCCCGCTTCGATATCTGGTGCCACTGTTTTTCTGCTCCCGAAATCGTCAACATTGCCGAACTAAGCGGCCTCACGCTGCGGGATACCATTCTGCGGCTCCGTGACGCTGGTCTTGATTCGATTCCAGGAGGCGGAGCTGAAATCCTGGATGACTCCGTACGATACCGCATCAGCCGCTTGAAATGTTCAACAAAAGAATGGATCGACGTTCATCGAACAGCGCATGCGCTGGGGATGCGAACGACCGCCACCATGATGTTCGGCACGGGCGAGACCATTGAACACCGGATGAATCATTTAGAGATCGTCCGTCAAATTCAGGAAGACACGGGCGGATTCACGGCCTTTATT
>JAFAZU010000663.1 GCA_019239585.1 Acidobacteriaceae bacterium | reverse complement strand
GCCGGCAGGGGAAACGATATAAAATCGACCCTTGCTGCCAAAAAGCAGTTTTCGGTCCTCCGTAATCGACCAGCTCAAAATAGGATCAGTTTCGAAGCTTTGCCAGTGCTCCTTCGAAAAAGAAACGAGCCCGCTCTTTCCTCCGGTCGTTCCGTCCACAATAAACCAGAGTTCGTCTTCCCGCTCCACGCAAGCCATGAAGTTGGCGCCGGACAGGTTAGGAATAGATTCCCAGGCTGGTTCGCGACCACGACGCCACCGATGCAGGCCGGTGTCTCCGAAGAGCCATACATTTCCGTTTCGGTCCGCATGCAGGAAATTTACGTACTGTGACCGCAGGTGAGATGGAATCGGGTAAGTTTCGCACTTTCCATTGACGTGAATCAGCCGATCCGTTCCCTCCGTCCGATGCGCCAAGTACCAAATTCCCCCGACCGGGTCCGGCGCCCCCACAATCCACTGACCGTCCGGAATGCTCCTTTCGGTCCACTTGCTTCTATCAAAAACGAGTAGATGTTGCTGCCCGGTTCGGTCTCGGCCAAACGCCCATAGCTGGCCTTGGGTGTCCAAATTGATGCTCAGGTAAGTATCGAGGCCTGTCTTGACTGTCTCACCCGTTGCCTCTTCACCATTGCTCCAGCGCGTCAGCATATGCTGGCTCCACGCCCACACAGAGCCGCCGGGATCAGCTATAAGCCTTCGATATGGCTTGCCTAAATCATGCCAAACCCCACCGGCATAGCGATAAAAACCACGTTCGTCCATTGACCAAATCTGACCTTTCCCGTCGGCAGAAAGAGGCCTTGGTAGTCCCGGGTAGCTGCGCCATGCGGAACCACGCCGTTCCCATCTCTCTAAGCAGTCGAAACCAACCGCATAAACCGACCCGTCGGGCGCTTCGCTCACCTCCTCGACATAATTATGAGTAACCGGGAAGTCTGCCGACACGGCCTTCCACCCGCGTCCTGCCCATTCGACAAAGAACTTTTGGTAAGGTCCCTTACTCCCGCATGCCAGGATCTTGCCGTCGCGTGTCCCTGTAATTCCGTATTCATGATTGATGGTGTTTGTGAATGCCTTCCAAACTCCATTTTTCAGAACAAACACATCCGTGCCGGTAGACACCATTGTCCCTACACCGGGAGCTTCGGCAACCGAACCGGAACCCCAGTTTAAGTCCGGTCGCGCCAGGGTCGCGAGAGGTGTCGTCCACCGATCACCGTGCAATTCAGCTAATCCGCCGGAGGTGACGGCAAACTGGCGACCTTCGGAGTTGCGGAAATAATTCACAACATAATCGCTCGGCAGGCCGTCTCGATTGTGCCAAGTCCGCCAGCGCCCCTTGCGAAAGCTGGCGAGACCACCTTCGCCATTTGCTCTGGGCCAGCTATCGCTGCAGAACCAGAGAGTGCCATTGACATCTTGAACGATGCGCCGGACATTCATTCCGGCTAATCCCCTTTCTGCCCCATGGCTTACAAATGACTTGCCATCGAATGTTCCGGCACCTCGATCAGTGCCTATCCAAAGTTGCCCGCCCCCTGTAACGAGAACGCAACGCACAAAATCACTGGGCAGACCATCAGCTTTGCCGTAGCGACGCCAGTGATAGCCGTCATAGGAGTGGAGCCCATCCGATGAGGCGATCCAAATGCGTTTTACTCCGGCAACCCCTTCTTTTTCAAAAGAAATGTTGAACAAACTTCGATTCGAGAAGTTGCTTCCATTCAGCAGCGAGCTGAGAAGCCATTCCCGATCGGACGCTTCGGAAGGCTGTACAACGTTAGCCCAAGCCGATAGAGCTGCCACAACAAGTAGTCCTATTAGCTGCGAACAAGCCCGAGTTTTTCTCAAAGGGTAAAACCCAATGTATACCGCACAGCAGGCTCACACAAAAGGGAAAACCCACTGTTTCCAGCAGGGTTTGGGTACGAACGGAAGCATATCCGCCTAGAACGGTACGTCGTCGTCGGTGATGCCCATTTCAGGACCAAACGGGTCGTTATTGCCGGAGGGCGCTCCTCCGCCAAACTGGCCTTTGCTCCTGCCTTGGCCCTGCCCGCCTGGACGCGCCGCACCGGCCGTAGCCGTCGGCGCACCAGCTTCGAAGCCACCCGCACCTTCCGGTTTCCCGCCCAACAGAATTACATCATCCGCCACAACTTCGGTCGTATAAACCTTTTTACCGTCCTTATCGTCGTAGCTGCGGGTTTGAAGCCGCCCTTCGACATAGACCTGTTTACCCTT
>JAFAZU010000668.1 GCA_019239585.1 Acidobacteriaceae bacterium | reverse complement strand
TTTCGCCCTCTTTACCGTTTCCGAGCGCATCAACGCTCGGAAGCACAAATCAAAAGCGGAACACCATTTGGAAGAGTTCAACCTGCAGCAACAGCCCCGCGTCGACGCCAGCTCCGTTCACGCGCGTCCCGGCTGCATCCTAGTTGCTGTCCGCAGCGCCGACCGTTTGCAGCATCTCCGGCGCACGCTGCAAAAGGCCGATCTCCGCCGCAACGATATTGTTGTGATGACAGTTCGCCTCATCACGCCTGACAGCGAGTACGCTCTAAAAGGCGAGCAAGTTTTCGGAGAAGACGAAAAGGCCCTCTTTGCGGACGTCGTCAATCTGGCGGAAAAAGAAGGCAAACCCGTCGAATTGCTAGTAGTTCCAGCCATCGACCCAATCGATTCCATCGTGCAAACCGCAAACCAGCTCAAAGTCTCGCGTCTTGTCACCGGTGTCTCTCCGAAGATGAGTTCCGAAGAGTTGGCCCGCCGCATCGGCTTGGCTTGGGAGCGCCTCCCGGAGCCGCGTCATCCGTTCTCGCTGGAAATTATCACCCCGGACCGACCTTCCTCTTACGTAAACCTCGGTCCGCACCCGCCTCGCCTATGGCCGGAAGACGTGGGCAAACTGCACGATCTCTGGTTAAACCTGAGCTCTGACGACGCGTTAGGCTCCAAGCTCCATCATCGTGACGTGGTCGGACTCGCCCTGCGCCGTCTGGAAGACGATATCAGTGGCGAGGAGCGTGAGGAAGTGCTTCGCCAGCTCTCGGAGGAACTGCGCAACCACCGAGGATAGTTTACCTCTATTACGCGAAAGCCGGTTCGAGAACCGGCGGTTGTTGAATTGCCTGTAGCAGCTTGGCCTGATGGCGCAAGATGAAAGCGTCTCGTTCCCGAAGCAGTTCTTCCGAGAACTGGGCGCAGTGTTTACGAATGAGAGCCGACGACCAAAGGTCGGTGCGCAGTCCAGTAAAAGCATCAAGCGTATCTTCCACCACGCGAAATAGCAGCTCGTTGCTCGCCTGTGTCAAATTCTGCAGTTTCGCCCGGTACTCGTCCATGCCGCCCAGCGCGGGCAAAAGATGTTCCAGTACTGCCACTTCATGCCAGGCGGAGTTGATCTGTGGAGACAGTGCGCTGTATCCGTGAATCCAGCCGGTGACGTCAACCACATTCAGCAGAGCGGTGTAAAACGCGTTCAACTGCGGATCAAGAAAATCGTAGTCGGGATGGCAAACGTCTCCAATCAACCGACCCGTTCGCTGCAACTCGTCTTTGATCGGCGTACCGTCATACGGGAGCATTTTGCAGAATCCAGCAGCGGCGCTGCCGTCCCCAACAATACGGCGAAGAAAGGCGATGTTCTGGCGGACGGATTCGAATGTGCTGGACGGATCAAACAGCATGAACCCAAATTCAAACAAGATGCCCAGTTTCTTTAAAGCATCCACCGCCGCAATGTTCTGTTCGACGGTGATTTGCTTATGGAGAGTCTTTAAGCCCTCCTCGGTGCCCGATTCCAGCCCCATGTAGACCAGATATAAACCGGCATCGCGCATTTCGAGAAAGAGTTCCGGGTCTACTGCATCGGCGCGACAATTGATTTTCCAAATGGCGCGCCCGGGCAGCCCGGAGCGTTGCAGTTCAGAAAGGAACTCCCTTGTCCAACGGTGCCACACCGGACCAAACAGGGGAAAATCATCGTCCTGAAAGAGAAAGATTTTTACTCCGTGCTCTTCATGAAGAGCGCGCATTTCACGAACCACCTCGGCGGGTTTACGGGTGCGAACAACTTTGCCCGGCGCTGTACGGTAGAACATGTGAATGGAGCAGAAGGAGCAGGTGCGCGCACAGCCTCTGCTGGCCAGGATGGGCATGATCGTTTGGCCAAGCACTTGAATGCCTTCGTATTCGCGGACTGGGTAAGGCAGTTGGTCAAGGTCGGAAATCAGCGGGCGCAAGGGTGTGGCGATTAGCTGGTCTTGCTGTCGGTACGCGATGCCTTCAATATTGTGCCATTCAAGCCCAAGGCTCAGGCGGTCAGCTAGCTCCAGCAGCGTAGCTTCCCCTTCAAACCGGACGACAGAGTCAGCGTTCGGCATTAATTCGAGCGTGCGCTGATAGCTGAGGCTTGGAAAGTGCCCGCCGACCGTGAAGTGGGACGAAACTCCATGCTCCCGGAGATAACGCATGAGATCGGCGAAGCGATGAATATAGAACTGAAAGATTAGTGAATAACCAATGATGAGGGGCTGTCGGGCCGTCACGCTTTCTAGAATCGTTTCTGGTTTTTCCTCGAAATCAAACAGAAATACGCGATAGCCGTGCTGCCGGAGTACTGAGGCGAGATAACCCAGGCCGAGATTTCCCTGCTGTTGAAACCCGATCAGAGCGATAGGGCGCGAAGTGTTACGGCAGGGTGATGTGCTTGATGAACTCAAGACATTGAGGGAAAGAGCAGGCATTTGCTATCTCCATACATGAGGAATAACAGGAATATGGGGAACACTCACTGTTGCCAGTGGTATGTTCCCCAAAGTATTTACTTTTTAGCTGCTCTGGCGTAGATCGCTTGTGTTTTTTCAATGAGATTTAACTGAGCTTGCGCCAAAACCTTTTCATGTTCCAGGTGCGCTATTGCAAGTTCCTGAAGCATTGATTGGTCCAGTTTCTCACGGAGCAAATAAGTAGCTGGGTCCCAAATCGGCGGCCGACGAAAGACGAGGGCTTCGTGAAGTGATTGTGAAGAATCAGACATTGTAGATCTCCTCCTCCCGCGAGGCGGGGGTGGAGAAATTATATGCCATGCGGATCCTCAATGACAAATGCAAGTCTTGTCGGCAGCATGTGAACGAAGGCGGATATAGATGCCCTCAACACTCGGTACCTGAGCAAGACCAATCCGTTCTCACGGGCATTTCATCCCGGAGCCTTTCCTACTGATTGCCTTACAACGCTAATCAGGTCGCTCTTAACCTTCTGTGGCGAAACTTTCGCTTTCTGCCGTATTTCTGAAATCAATTTCGGCACAGTGCAGCAGTTGTGTCGCTTCTCCCTCGCTTTGCGCCACAAAAAGCAGAATGTCGGCAATGGCATCAGTAGCGCAGGCATACAGATCCGTACCGGAAGAGCCTCGATACCGCTTTAAAGCTTCCTCACCCCGCCGCTGTCGT
>JAFAZU010000644.1 GCA_019239585.1 Acidobacteriaceae bacterium | reverse complement strand
GGGCCTTGAAGCTAATGACGAGTTGAAGCTCCTGGCGATTAATAGCCTGATGCAGTCTGACCCGAACGTGGCGCTTCCAGCGCTCCAAAAAGTTTTGACGGGTAACAATTCGGACAAAGTGAGAGAACGCGCTCTATTTGTTCTAGTGCAGAACCGCTCGCCGCAAGCGCGGCAGATCTTAACGGAAGTCGCCCGTGGAAAGCAGAATCCTGACCTTCAATTGAAGGCCATTCGCTATATGGGCATGATGGGCAGCAATGATTCACGCCAGGAGCTTGCATCCATTTACAGCTCCGCGACGGATGACCGCGTCAAGCGAGCAATCTTGCAGAGCTTCATGATCTCCGGATCGCGCAATCTGCTGTTAAATGCTGCAAAAACCGAAAAGAATCCGGAACTGCGGCACGAAGCGATCCGGCAACTCAGCGTGAGCGGCGGCACAGATGAGCTTTGGCAGTTGTACCAATCGAATAGCTCACTCGAGGATAAAAAGGCCATCCTCAAATCCATGTTCGTGAGCGGCAACTCCGGGCGTTTGATAGAAGTGGCTCGTTCGGAAAAAGACCCTGGGTTGCGAGTGGCCGCTATCAAATCTCTCGGGCTGATGGGAAATAACGGGCGCGCTGATGTCTTGGTCTCCATTTATAAGTCTGACAGCAATCACGATGTCCGCAAGGCAATTTTGAATGCGCTGTTCCTACAAGGCAACGGAAAAGCGCTGGTGGATTTAGCACGGAGCGAAAAAGATCCAGAGATGAAAGCGGAAATCGTACGGCAAATGTCCCTTGTCCATTCCAAGGAGGTAACCGATTACATGATGGAGATATTGAAATGAAAACTCTCGCCCTTCTACTGGTGTCCGTCCCTGCCTTGGTGGCCCAAGCCCCGCAAAGCGACATACGAAATGCAAAGCTGGAGGTCCGCGTGTTTTCCGGCGATTGGGCCTCGACGCTGCGCAGCGGTCCCCCAGCCTGGTTCGGCTATGCCGTGAAAACAATCAGGAAGGATAGCGAAAACTGCTGCTGGAACGGAAATGGCAGGGGAGGCTGCGGTCTGGAAGGGAACTGGACAGACGGAAGCATCGGCACTCGTCCGAACACGCCCGTGCAGTTGGAAGGATCTGATATGGCGGCGGTTCTTTTGCGCGTTGAGAACAATGCAGTCGGCAAGGTCCATCTGTACTCGCTGCATTGCCCGCTTGATGCCGGCGGACTTCCATTCATTTGGTTGAACGGCGTATCTAATACGGCCAGCATCGCTTATCTGAAAACGCTGGCCGCCAGCGATTCGAACCATGTAGCGGACGGCGCAATCTTCGCTATTTCTCAGCACGCCGGCGTCGAAGCGGATGCAGTCTTAGCCGATCTGGCAAAACCGCAACAACCCGAACGCGTCCGCGAAAAAGTCGCTTTCTGGTTAGGCGCCAGCCGCGAGGCTCCAGGAGTGGTCATGCTGAAGAATATGCTGGCAAACGATCCGAGTTCCAAAGTGCGTGACAAAGCAGTGTTTGCCTTATCTGTTAGTAAACAGCCTGAAGCCCTGGACGAATTAATTCGGGCCGCAAAGTCCGACTCGTCCGCTCATGTGCGCGGTCAGGCTATCTTCTGGTTGGCGCAAAAGGCCGGTAAGCAAGCCGCGTCCACCATCAAGGACGCCGTCGAAAATGATCCTGATACCGAAGTCAAAAAGCGAGCCGTTTTCGCCCTCTCGCAACTGCCCAAGGACGAGGGTATTCCTAAGCTGATCGAAATCGCCCGGACACAAAGAAACCCGGAAGCCCGAAAACAGGCATTCTTCTGGCTGGGCCAATCGCAAGACCCGCGCGCCCTTGCCTTTTTTCAGGAGATATTAAGTAAATGATGCATAAGCCTATGAAGCTGCTTTTATCAAAGGGAGGAATTTTAACTCCGCGCCGGGCCGGTTGAATCTCGCAAAACGAACTCCGGTTCGATCATAACGTCTCGCGCCGGTTCTCCTCGCTTGATGCCTGAGAGAAGTGCGTCAGCCACAATATGTCCAATCTGATCTCTAGGTATGTGAAGAGTGGTGAGTGGCGGAAAACAATACTCTGACAGCTTGATGTTGTCAAATCCAGTTACGGATACGTCCTCTGGAACGCGCAATCCCTGTTCGCGAAGCTCTCGAATTACACCGAAAGCCATGAAGTCATTCACGCAAACGATAGCGGTGGGATCGAAACCCGAAGCCAGAACTTTGCGGGCGGCTAATCGGCCTCCTTCCAACCCATCTGTGCTTGCCCGGCTTATCCAGGTCACCGCCGGTGCAAAATCATCTACGGTTTCCCGGAAGGCTTTTTCGCGAACGCTTATCGGGGGCAAAGTAGCATGGTGGCTGACGAACGCCATCCGGCGGTGACCAACATGGTAGAGGTACTGTACCGCCTTCCGAATGCCGCTTCCGTAATTCACCCGAACACGAGAGGCGTTATCGACGGGAGTTGTCACGTCATAAAGGACGACCGGAATGCGGTGTCCACTCAACTCCTCAACCAAGGAGCGGTCCGTTTCGGAGACGATCATAGCGAGCCCTGCAACGCGCCGGGCAATCATCAATCTCAGGCTTTTCAACAATTGTTCAGCCTCGTATCCGGTATGGGCCACGACCATCTCAAATCCTTGTGCATGAGCATCGTATTCCGCAGCGCGGAATATGTCCAGAAAGAAGGGGTTTTCAATATTGGAAACAATCATGCCAAGCGTCCGGCTACTTCCTCGCGCCAGCATGCGGGCATGCATATTAGGCTGATAATTCAGTTCCTGAGCTACCCGAAGCACGCGGGTGCGGGTCGAGTTTTTTACAGATCCCACGTTGTTTAACACGCGCGAAACGGTTGCCGTCGAAACCTTCGCGCGGTGGGCAACTTCTTCCAGGCTTAATCGGCTGGAGGGCTGCTTGGTCATATTCTTTGTCTTGAGTATTAACTAGGGTAATTATGTAAGCGTATCCTACCCACATCAACTAATATTTGCATTTCGGTTTAATTGAAAACCAGCGCTATTATAACGGAGGTTTTTCCTCGATCTCGCAAAAAAACCTTGACTCGCTAGTCGGATTCTACTATGATTGAAAGCGCTTACATCCTTGTAAAAGGGTTTGTTCCGCTACATTTTCATCCCGTCCAGGGGGGTTTCTATGTCGAACCGCTGTAGAACTTCGGCTCCTTGTGCAGCCGCCGTACTCGTATTTGTCTCGCTCCTCTGCCCCCAGCAAAGCAGTGCTCAAGGGCAAGGTACCATTTCCGGTTTGGTCACTGATGCTTCCGGCTCCGTGATACCGAATGCGCAGGTTAAACTTACTAATCAACAGACCGGCCTCGCCCGAAATATTACGGCTAACGAGTCCGGCAATTACAACCTTCCCGCTCTGGTCGTTGGCAAATACACTTTGGAGGTGTCCGCTCCGGGATTTGCCTCCTACAAGCAAACCGATATCCCGGTCAACGTCAACGATAACCTCCGTATTGATGCCAGCCTCCAACTCGGCAACGTGCAACAAACGATAGAAGTTCAGGCACAAGCGGTTCAGATCCATGCAGAAGACGCAACCGTCAGCCAGGTGGTCAACAGTACCCAGGTCGAGGCGCTTTCTGTCAATGGAAGAAACTTCACCTCCCTCGCCGCCTTGGTTCCCGGCGCCTCTTCTACTCAGCCCTCTCTCAACACGCCCGTCGGCGTTACTTCGAACACATCCATTTCCTTCAATGGCATGCGTGTCAGCAACAATGTATGGCGCATGGACGGCCAGGAAAACTATGACCGTGGCTGCGGGGGCTGCGTTGTGGTTCTGCCATCAGTCGAGGCGATCAGCGAATTCAAGGTGGAGACGGCGAACTCCGACGTCACGACAGGTCTGGGTAACGCTGGACAGGTGAACGTCGCTACGAAGTCCGGAACGAAACAGTTCCATGGCACGGGTTGGGAGTTTGTCCGTAATAACGTTTTTGATGCGAAAAATTACTTCACCAACCTGAACGGCCAGCCGAAGCCTCCCCTGCGCTTTAACGTCTTCGGATATAACATTGGCGGGCCAGTTTTTATTCCCAAAATCTATCCCAAGAGTAAATCGAGGACATTTTTCTTTTTTAACGAGGAGTGGCGCAAACTCCGTCAAGCCTCCATTTTCAATACGCCAACCCTGAGCCTTGCACAGCGCCAGGGTGATTTCAGCGCCCTGAAGACCCAGCTCAAGGACCCGGACAACCCGGGCCAGTTCTTTCCAGGCAATATTATCCCTGCCAGCAGGCTTGATCCGAATGCCCTGATCCTGGCAGCGCCAAACTATATCTTCCCGAACCCCACGAATCCCAACGGCAACTTTACTCTTTCCGCCAGTGTTCC
>JAFAZU010000545.1 GCA_019239585.1 Acidobacteriaceae bacterium | reverse complement strand
AACAGGTGCTCGCATTTGCTAATTCATTCCAATAAAAGAGTTGAAGAGTACCGCTTGAAACAGAAGCGATGTTTGTCAGATCGTTGAAGCCGACCTGAGAAATGACAAGGTTTCCGCCCCCAGGAGCATCCAGCGAGAAAGCAGGTACAGCAGGAACCCCAAAATCCGCTTGCCCTTGTCCCAGCGCAAGACGCGTTAATGGACAAAGTTCCGGCGCGCCCTCCTGGTTATATACGTTAGCCGCCCTACCCGATATTTGTATGGCCGTACCAGCTTGATACGCAATTTCAAACTGAGCAGGGCTCACAGAGGATACTGCGGCAAATTTCCACGACGGCTCACAAACGACAAATTCGCTTGTCGCATCAGGCAGAACCGACCACGACGATGCTACCGTTAACGTTGTACTATCGTTGCTTGCGATTAATCGTTCTTGACCGGCCCCGGACCCTTCAACAATCCGAACCACCATACCGGCGTATGCGAGAGCCGTCGCACCCATGTCAAGGCAGCTAAGAGTATTCGGAGAAGCGCTTGTAGCTTGTAGAAGTGAGGAATACTCAAACCGGTAATAAAGATTGACATGATCAAAGCTCGCATCGGGAGGACCGACCGGCAAATTAGGCAGACCATTATCAGTGAAACTTGAGCCAGCTGGCAGCCCTGTGCCTATGCAGTACAGCATTTGCGGACTTACGCCACGATACACGTTAAATGAATTTGCATAAGCAGGCAAACTAATTCCGGTAATGGTCGCACAGTTCGTGTTAGTTGCTGCAGGCACCACTGCCGGAACCGTAAAAGAGAGCGGTCCTTCCTGCTTCGCTCCGTCTAGAGCGCTAATAGCATAATAATAAGTAGTTCCCCCCGAGAGCGATCCGCCAGTAGTTTCAAATTGTGCCGCTAAGCTCAATAATGGTATGTTAGTTACTTTTGTGCTCGGTTTTCGCGGTTGAGCAAAACTGACAGTTATCTTGTCTGTGGCTGTTCCATCCTTAAGAGTTTGAATATCTTCTTCCACCTTAAAGTCAAAGTATTCGAAACTGCCGCTCGGACTGTTATGAGCGATTAAGCCTATCAATGGGCGAGGAGTGTTTGTCTGAGACCCTGGCTGTCTGCCTGCTCCAGCCAGAATGGTAGGATCATCGCTATACCAGTCGTCATTATGAATTTGCGCCAGCACAGTAACTGCTTGGAAGTTTACCGAAGGCGAGAGCTTAACGACCCGAAATGGTACACGCTCAAATCCTTCTTTGAGGTAGGTAAGAGCGATAATATCTCCCGGTCGCGCTTTTAGAGCTCGAAAACTTGTCTGGAACTCAGCAAATAAGTTTCCTTTCGTTGATTTATCTAACTGCCGGAGAAGCACTCGCGTTGCTTGATTAAAGTTTGAGATTCCAAGTGCTGTTGATTGGCTACTGACCTCATAACCGATCAACGCTGAATCTTCGGAGTCTGCTATTGAGAGACTATCTTGCTGGTACTCGTTTGTCTTGTCCTGGAACTCAACGCTCAAACGGTTTGAGGTTTCTGCTACTGTGCGGGACAAAAGCCGCACCGACGAGCTTCCGTCAGGGTTCCGCATAATTCCGGAAAATGGCGCTGAGGCATCGCTGAACTCATAAGCCGGCCAACCTCCGTCCAAAGAATCGGTGCTATTTCCGCCATCTGGAAGGGCGCTTTGCTGCGCGGCTAACGTCGTTTCGGGCAGCAGTTCAAGAAAACCATTCGCGCCATAACGCAACATCAGGCTTGCGGCAGTTCGAATGCCACGAGCCACAGCAGCTACGCTCTGGCGCTTTGTCAAAACCAGGTTGCATTCATAGCGGGGAACTTGGATTATGTTTCCGTTAAAGTCCTTTGTATTAATGACAGCGCTGCAAAAATCTGCAGATGAAGCAAACGAGGGGAGGTTTAACTCAGCCAAACTCCATCCGCAGCGGCGTAGAATATCGAACAGCACCCAAGCAGGGTTATTCGAGTACTCGCTTCCTTGCAGGTTTCCATTGGTGTCATAGACGTCAACTTGCATACCTTGTAGCAACACTTCTACATTCGGCAGAGAAGTGCCGCTGCTGATTCTATTTGGAACCACAACAGCCAGAACTGCCAGGCTGCCATACGGATCTCCTAACGGATTTCCGTTGGTATCCGAGAAGTCCAGGTTGAAGCTACCGGTCCGGGTACCCGATGTAACAATGCTGTACCAGCCGGTGCTGGTCATATCGGTACCGGCGGATGCTTGCGGAATCTCTACATCGTTGACCACCACCTTCAGAACACTCGTGATTGGCCCCAATCCCGCCAGAACTTCCATGTGGGTCAGGTTCCCATCATTTCTGGCAAAGATAACCGGCGTCTTAAGCCATCCGGTCCCGTAGACAAGGGGGACTGAGTCATTGTATTTAGCCGAATTGCTCAGCAGTGGAGATAGATACGAGCTTTTATCGCCGGAAGTTCTAACACTCACAGCTGAGGGGACAAACTCGAACCCGCCGAAACGCCTGGTCAGATTTCCTGATGCGTCGTTGTTGAACATGCCGCGCTGCTCGCAGTTGTGGCGTGATTTATCGCAGCTTGTAAACACCTGACCGGAATCCCAATTACCAACCCCTCCAGCTACATCAGGCGAGTACCCACAGCGATAGAATCGTGAGAAGGCTCCATTTGCTCCTCCATCCTTAGCCTCCTGCCGCTGCTCAGAACTGCTAGGAAAATTCCACGGGCAAGATCGCTGGATACGTACATCGGGTAAAGGAATGCGCTGTAAGCTGAGCTTATTCAAAAAGCTGATCGTAAGCGTATTTTCAGTAATCTCATCGGGATCTCCGGCAATACCGCGAAACAGCACGGTGCTCTCGGTCGTGGTCAGCCGGCTGGGAAGATCCACAAATGCGAAGTAGACGGTCAGTTGTGAACCTTTGAAGCCAATAACCGCATTGAGTTCGGAGAGTGTTGAATCAGCATTGGCCAATGTGATGGAAAGCTGAGATATGCCGTCCATAGCATCATCGGCGGACAACTGCAGCTCAAACAGATTATGCTTGATAACTCTTGCCGCATAGGGCTGTGCATTGAGAATGGCGCTGTGCGTACACCATCGCTCCACATCACCGGACGGCAGAATGCACTCAAAGAAAAGCAACGGAGTGTCTGTTTCTGCCTGCTGCTTCGCTTGATTGATCGTTAACATGATTGTCTTCTTAGGCTGCTGTTTCGATACTTACGGTTGTGGCGTACAAATTGATGTCTTCTGCCGTGATCTGGAACTGTTCCATCGCCCAGTGCGCATTTGCATATACTCCACCGGTAATGGTAGTGGGCTGGTAGCGTGAGGGAGAGATCTGAGCTTCTAGCTGCATTCCGAAAACTTTTATCTGTGTTCCGGCATCCAGGCTGGCCCCCACGGTCATGCTGGATCCGCTGTCATTCAGGCGCCCGCTCACGGTGAGTCGGTTCCAACCCGAAGATAAAAACATCCGCTTTGACTGTTCAGTATTAGGGCCGCGTTGAAATAATGTAACCGGAGTTTGTGCAACAGCTGCAGCATACAAAGAAAAGCAATACTGGTAGTTAGCGGGAACTTCCAAAGTTTGCGCTAACTCCTGGGCACTTTGCCCATAGTTGGTAATGGTTTGCCCTGTTGTGCCGCCAAGTGGATCGGCTGTATCTGTCTGAATTTGTAAAAGGCTGGATTTCTGCCAAACTGCATTGGTCAGGTCCGTGCTAGATGCCAGCATGTTTCCGGTTGGATCAATAAAAGTGAATGCGCTCAAAGGACCTTTGCAGGCTGTAAAGTGCGACTGCAAAAGCTGGACATCAGCAAATGACAAATTCGAATACTCTAACTGCCATATAGTCCGTCTCGCGTCGGAATCCGGCAACAAAATCATACTGCCGTCGGAAAGAATGTTCTTGATCGTGCGTGTGATTCTCGTCTTGCGGAGCGGATATTGTGCTAATGCGCCGCTTGTGAGCTGCGGATAAAAGAGGTTAGCCATTTGTTTCGATCACCCACAAGGTACTGGAACCGTTATCAACTCCAGCAAAATCATTTATTATTCCGGCAGCGCCCAGCCTGCAATTCGGCACATTCTGATTGCTAAAAGGATCTGGAAAGTTAAAGGAAGAATATTCACCTGCCTGGGCCAGAAAAAAAGCCTCAAGTTGGTGCATCTCTGACTCGTTCAGCAGTTGGAGGTGAATTTGCCATCGTCGATACTGCCGCCCTTGATTTAAAAAGCGTTGGTCGGAACCGTCCAAAAATCGTATGATCTGGACGCTTTGACCTAATACAACGCTCACCGGGTATTGCGTCACGGCACCGGAACTGAGAGTAGGAAAAGTAGCCATCTAAATCTCCGCAATCACGTCATTCAAACTGGATGAAGTCAGAAGCGCATTCTTGACGGCTTTTACGATTTCTGATTGTTTGTACACCGGCCCTGGCGATGATGTATTTTGGGAAGCTTCTTGGAAGTTGTCGCTTGCTGAAAGTCCTCCGGAAGTGATATACATTGTTTGCTGCTGGGGTTCAGGAAGCGTGAAACGCACAAGCGGCTTCTCGCTTTTCGCACCGCCATCAAATAAATTGGTTAGGCCGGAAATCAAGGAATTAACTCCTGATCCGAGAAAGCTTCCCCCGATCAGACTAGCCGCACCGCCCGAAGCGGTCTTGACCAAATTGGTCCATTCATCGCCCGTCGAGGAGCGAGACTTAGAACCGGCATTGGAAGGGGAGCCAAACTGAATACCTTTGAGAGTCGGCAGACTACCGTTTGAGAGTCTCTTTAGATCGGTTGCAGCGCTGACCCTCGTAGTAGGCCTAACTGTTGCCTGTACTTGCATCACTAGGTCCGCTGGCTTAAGTGCTTTGCTTGTAATTTGGCCGCCAGCTAATTTGTTCGATGTTAGTTTTCTAAACTTTGCCATTTTGCTCCTCCGCCCGCCACGCTTCATCCAAAACCAGTAGAGCGTCTGCGGTCTTCGCATCTACCCACCACGGAAAACCTCCTCCAAACTGCTTCCACCATCGGAAGTGCTGGAGAAAGGCTTTGCTCTGTGCTGAGATAATTGACTTTGGACACTGTAGAGACACAATGTCCTTGCGAGCCCAAACTGCTTTCTTATGAGTAGCTTCTGATCCGCTTATCCATGCGCAATTGCGCACAGCCACCAATCCGCTCGATCGGCAGGTCTCGCATTCCCACGCGGCTGGTGAGGAAAACTGAAAATGGAATGCGATTAGGAGTTTTTTCTTTCTTCCTCGGATAGCTCAAGTTCCGCTCGGATAGAAGCAATGATTTCATCACAGAGCAGTTCCGGGCCTTTCTCAATCAAAAGCTCGACAGAAGCCTTTTCCCCATCAATAGCCAACCCCTCAACAATGGCAAGGCCCCACTCTAAGTACAACTTGCGTACGAGCAGGTCCGCCAGGTGAGCCTCCGCTTTCTCCAGTGCGTCGCCTGTCTTGAGAAATTCATATTTGGAACTCAATTGTTGTATGCGCTCTGCCATTTCGATGCGCTGAGCGAGTGACATCTTCCGTACCGCATACCGGACGCCCTTATAGGTGTTGCTGTTCCGCCAGGCAACGCTGGAATACTCGGCTTGCTTATGCAAAGGCGATGCAAATTTCGTCATCAGCCGCTCCTTGTGCAAGATTGTTATTGAAAGTCCACATTAAGCGGAGATCCGAGTCTACATAGTCCGGCATCTCGGGCGTAACATTCGGCATATAAATGCCCATAAGTTGTCCCTGTTGCTGGCCTAACTGCAACATAGCTGAAATGCAATTTCTTTGCTTGGCTGCAGCATATAAAGCGCTTGTCTCGGCATCATCTTGCACCAGCAAACTGAATCGTGACTTTACCTGCCGCTCACCGGGAACAACCGCTGTAGGAAAACAGGACCCGAACTCATGCTGTCGAGTTTCAATGTTGTTTTTGATCTGTACCGTAGCGTCCGTCAAGGTAAAGAACTGGCTCGCCGCTTGCCCCAGCCAAACTTGCCCAAGATGTCCGGGAACGCCTCGGTAGTCGAAGGCACCGATCGTTGGCTCTGCTGGATAGCTGCTGAGACCCGCAGTTCCCGGCTGAAAACTGCTTGCATCCAAAATATCCGCCGCAGGTCCGGCAAAAACAAAATCATGATAGTCGCCGTTTACGGAAATTTCCAAACTATCCACACCTACGCCAGTAATCACTCTGTTAATAGGCGAAGCTGCATCCCAGTAGTCATAAAGAGTAATGCTGGGCAGACTTGTTGATAGTGAATATGTGAGCGTAGGGCAAAGACTGCTATTCACTGCTGGTATCTGTGAGAACGGTGCATTCATTGTGAAAGTCGAAGCGTCCGGAACACCCGTAACAAACCGGATTTCGCCAGCATAAGAAACAGCCGACCCCAAAGACAAGCCATGCGAATTTGTGGTCTGTATTGTTAGGGAGTTGACGGTAGAATGGACAACAAGCCCTGTGGAGAATTGTGGCGCTGCCCCCAAAGTTGCTTGAAACAGGGGGCCATAGCACGGCTGCCCTGCCCCGCTCCAGGAAGTCAGATATGTCCGTACTTGAAAGACTGTTCGTCGCCTTCCGTTTCGTGATGGTCCTAAAAATGTACGAGTTCCAGTTTTGTCGAGCCTTCGGCTCTGCTCCATCACCTGTTGCGCCTGCAATCGCATCGCGGGAAAGCGATTGGTGGGCGTAATTGCTGCTGCCTGTGCATACGACGATTCAACCGCTGTGTAGAAGCGGTTTGCGTTGGAGGATATGTAATTTGGCATTTGTGGAAGCTAACTCTGGCTGATATTCAGATGAAAAGTGATTCGCGCCATTTGCACAAACCCCAGACCGCCTATTTTGGGTGGTTGAAATTGAACCTCATAAACGCCTGGAAAGAAAACCCCGTCTCCCCAGTCGCCTATGTTCTTCCGTAAAACATTAGTGAGCGCTTCGACGTAGAAATGAGTCCATTGATCAATATCACCAATGAGATTTCCGCTCGTCCATAGATCGGCAACGGCCGCTAACCAGCCGGACAGCGATCTGAACTTTTCCGCCTGGGTGTTCTTCATTCCTGCGCTGTAAAGGCAAACTCGCGGATAGCTTAACTGCATATCCCGATCATCCATATCCTGCGAAGCGGAGCTAAGTATAATTTGTGCTGCCTCGATCGTAGGCACATTTATATTGCAGGCATTGTTGAGCGCAGTGATCTCCTGCTGCAACGCTGACCCGCTAGTTAGCAGGTCCGACACTTTCTGAACCGCGAGTATCGTTAAAGGGGCCATGGTATTCAACCCCTTTGCCATCGCCGGATACAGGCGACCGTAACGTCCGGTATCTGCCCGTTGCTTGGGCTCACCCCAGCAATAAGGCTGCTATTTGGCATCTGCCAGGGAGAGCCAATTGCGACCGGAGAGCTATTCTGAAGCGCTAAGCCTCCCTGTGATGTACTGACGTAAACATTCCATCCTACGGCGGCGATTGGCGCTTGACTGCTGGTTCCAGCCATGCTCACCTGTACACTCGCAGAACCATTGAGAATCATTCCGTTGATTGGACTAGGCGCGCTCTCATTACCGAGCCGGTCCACCCACGTGACTTGAGCAAAGATCGACGTTGCCTGGAACGAACCAGCTCCAGAGGAAATCGTCGGAATTGCCGGCCTTGGTAAAGGATTGAGCACTACTCCAATGCCGCTGGTTAGACATAGTTCGCTAGCTGCATCGGATTGCTGTTGATATTCGTTCCACTTCGCCTGAAAACGGGTATTAAGTTGAACGTTATACGCCTCTGCATAAACGCGGGCCAGCGAATCAAAACATAACCAACGAAACAACAGGGGGGTTACAACAACCGTCGACAAACCGATCTTTGCTCGGTTGAGCCACTGCGGATCTGATAGCCCTGCTCGCAGGAGATTGAGCATCAGCCTGTCACCGATCTCATCAGTTGCAAGCTTTATTTTTGCTTGAACATCAATGCCGTGAGTCGACGATACCTGTACGAGTGACCCTTCGAAGGGTAAAAGGTCATCCAGCGTGACAACGTCTGAATCGGTGAATAGCGCCATAGGATCTACACCTGCTTTTTGCTGATCGTTCTGGCCGCTGTAGCCTGTAAATCAGGGTCCGCAAGAATGGCTACCTGTACGCGACGCGCTAATTCTGCCTTTTCCGCCGCTTTCCTTGCAGCTTCTTGTTGTTGAAAGAAGAGCTCCTTCTGCTCAACGCTGGCAAGGTTTGCTCTCCGCTCGAGAATCATTCTTGCGGCCACTGTGCGCGGCACTTCACACATACAACCGGCTTTGCCGCCATCTGACGTCTCGAGGCTGACAATTACCAGGTAAGGCTCCGTTAAGCTATCCTCAATCTCTCGCAGCTTTCGATAGTATTGTTTTACGTCCACTGGATATCTCCTAAAAAATGGGAGCTGCGAAGCAGCCCCCAGTCACTGATATTGACTAATGATTATTAGCTGTTGACTTGCACGGCAAAGTTGTTCCGGAGAACACCGCAACCGTAAAGGATGTCGACAGTAAACTGCTGTGACAAAGTGTTCGGTTGATAGCTCATCACCACTCGAATGCCAAAGTTGCCCATCTCGGCGTATTCAGCAACAGCGCCCGTGCCCGGTAAAGGTTGGGGTAGTCGGCGCACAACCAGTCCGATTGCATCGCGTGTGAACGCAAGATTGTGTGTATTTACCGTGGAAGCGCCCGTGGCGGTGACAAATTGTGAGCGGAAAATAAAGAAGTCCTTCATCTTGCCGACGTTGCCTTCAACCAATGCTTTCAGGCCGGCATCACCGGACGAGTAATACTCGCTAAAGCGCGGAATTTGGCGAATTTGTGAGTAAGCATTGGAATCCACAACCAGGTATTTCGGGGCTGTAGCAGGAACTTTCGCTGCAAACAGCGCGGTTTCAGCCGCGTCGATTGTGCTCTCCGTAATCGGTGTACCGGCTGAGCCCACAGCCGCATTAAACTGCGGATAAAGATTGAGCAGATCCCGCTCGACTCTCTCAGCAATGGCGATGACTGCTGGCTGCATGTAAGCTTTCAGCAGTTCCGGAAAGGCCAGCGCCTTGGTAACGTCCGGAATCTGAAAGGTTGCCTCAGCGTGCGTGTTTAGAACAATCTGAGCATTTCCCAGGTTCGGATTCTGAGGCGTAACCGTGCCGCCTTCAGCGATATTGTTAGCAACCAGAACTGGCGGAATCGGCACGTTGACTGTGTCACCGGTATTCGCGAGCACCGGCTCGTAATCACGGTTTACTAAATTGCCCATGACGAGATTGCCCATTAGAGCTGGTAAAGCATCGGCAGCAACGAGCTTTACAATTGCATTCGCCAGATTGGCGGAAGTGATAATTGACATAGTTCTCCTAATTCATTCGTGCGACAGACTTATATTCTGCCGCCTTCTCCCCTTATGTTTCTTATTAACTAGATAAGTATTGCTTGTTGATTAACAAACTTTGCAAGCAACGCAGTTGGCTACTATGAGCCATACACGGATTGTGAAGCCAACCGTGAGATTTCTTTTCTTATCTGGTCAAGTTCGTCTTTGTTCATCCCAGGTTTGATTGCGTTGAGATTGATCGGCGCTGGCGTTGGCGTAGTGTTCTTCGAGGCCACTTGCGCTCCGCTTCCGCCGGCAATCCGTGCCGGTAGAAGCTCAGGATTCTCCTGCACAAAGCTGGCAAGATAATCCTGCAGCGACTTATTCTCCATGCCACGGCCTGCTAAGCGGCCATCTTCGCCCCGAACCACGTCGTCCTTCACGGCACGGAACGCAAGGTCAATCTTCGCTACTCCGAGTCGCTGCAGCTCAGATCGAATCTGTGAACTCCGGTCAGCCTCTTCCGCCAGCGCCCGCGCCTTTCGATTCTCCTCAACGAGCTGATTGAGCCTCAATTCTAAAGACTCTCGCCGCTTGCGTTCATCCTGCAGCTCGGCTTTGTAGGCAGGCTCGGCCTTTTGCTGTTCGCCGCGTACAAATTCACTAATAGCCTGCTTTACGATTTCCTTTACATCAACACTGGTAGATGCCTGGCCTTCAATGGGCTCTTCATGTGACACTCAGTTTTCCTCCTCTTAAGCAAACTGCACATTAATTTCTTGTGTGATTTGATCTTTGATTTCTTGGTTGGCGTCGTTCAGATACTTCGTTGCCAGTCGCTGATAAACTTGGCGCTTGAGCGTCGGGGACTCGATTCCTAACTGGAGGAGATTCTTGGCATCCTGCAACTCAGTGCCGAAATCCCCAATATCTACTTCATCCAGCCCTGTTACAGAAACGCTCATGTCATCTTGACGCGCCTTGCAAATTCCTGTTAGTACCTTCCGAATGCAATCTTTGACTGTGGAGCTGTAAGCACGCAAAACTTCTTGAGTAATAGCGAAGTCCATCTGCTTGCTCAGAGCCGACTGCGCATGACCACTCACCATCTCCCCAGATGCCTGTGAAAGATAACAAACTCGGTAAATCTCTTCTTTTAGCGATTCAAGGTTTTTTGCAGCAATCTGATAAACTTTCCCGTCCGGCTCAGTCCAACCAAACTTGTCCCCTGGCCCGAGCTGAATATAATAGCTTTCGCCAACAATCTGGTTCCATTCGCGATCGGAGTAAATCACCGGCATCGCAAATAGCCCCATGGTGATCGCCCAAGCCAACGCATTTGACTTATTAAAATGCTCTAACTGAAGATGTGCCGCCTTATTAGCCAGCCATAGCCCATCAGTAACTTGCATAGTCACCAGAGGAACCCGATTTTCACGGCTATAAGCATGAGGTCCCGCATCAATCAATGAAACAACGGACTCGCTGCCTTGGCGCTCTAATCGTCGGTAGACCTGGAACTCTGAGCGATCATAATAACGCCAGTAGGTCTCCTCAATGATTTCCGCCGAGTCTACACTCGGCTGGCGTCGTACTTTCTGCCGCAGAACAATCCACTCATATTCACCGTTCTCGTCAACGCTCCAATTAATCAGGCTTTCAGCTTGATAATGAAGAAGGTAAGCTCGTGACAACCCCACTGCGTCTTCTTCGGCTCGGTTCGTGGGAGTCGTCGCTACACGCGGAAAATCAATCAGGATATGCGTTCGGCCTGCAATCAGAGCGTCGATTAAACAGTGCCTGAAAAAGGTGGTGAGCCTGGTTCCTTTACGATCACAATCCTCTATAAAAGCCGGGAAAAATTTATGGCTGCCGTCCAAAGCGCCCTGAAAGTGAATGGAAGGTTCGCGGCGGAACAGCGTCGATGCATACCAATCAATAATCGATCCGACGTAGTTCTGGTAGAACGCACGTTGCAGGCGCTCACTATATACATCGAGCGGCTCCTTCTGCCGCCTGAGCAGATACTCAGCTGCCCGGTGCTGAAACTGTAAGCCGCCCGCATATAGATCGCGGTATGTTCGAAGCGTGTGTTGCTGCTTCTTATAATCTGGGTGTTCTCGGTCTATGTCAATCATGCAGCGCTGCTCTGAATCAGCCCTCATCCGCTCATGAGCCTAATGGCCGCCCTAACTGCCCGCGCTTCGAAATTCCGCTCAGCTAATTGATTACAAACAAAATAAAACTTTTCTGCCTCCTGTGATCAGTCTATTTAGTTCAAATCGCTACACTAAAACTTGCCATCAATCCTGATTCAATCTGAGACCAACACTCGAGAAGCTCTCATCACGGAGCTTTGGGAGCATGGCACAATGGGCATCATCGAAAATTCAGGTACCGTACAAGCATTTTTCGAAAGTGACTCCCAACTGGCGCAAATAGCAAGCCAGCTAAGTTACCCGGTACTCGAAGTGAACGCTAAAGCCGATCTGGCAAGGACGCTTGACCTGCCCTCTCATCGAGACCCGATCTACGCTGGTCAGCGCTTTTTCATCGTGTCTTCCCGAATAAACGATCCGACGCCTCCGGGTCGCACACGCTTAGTAATCGACGCCGCCGATGCCTTTGGAAGCGGAAGCCATGAAAGCACACAGCTTGTGATCCAGGCATTAGAAGATCACTTACCGGCGAACTCAATCGTTCTGGATGTTGGATGTGGCTCCGGAATTTTGTCAGCAGTGGCGCAAGAACTCGGCGCATCTCAAGTTTTTGCCTGCGATACGCACCTAGGAGTGTTTCACTCCGCCCGAAAACACTCGCCCAACTCGTACTTTTTCGCAGGCAGCATCGACGCGCTTACTCCTTCTATTGCGGATGTAATCATGATCAACATCGGTGCCAGCGTCATTGACCTGTTAACCGATGAGCTCTACCGTGTTGCCAAGCCAGGGAGCTTGCTGATATTGGCTGGATTCACCAGTGACCGTATCCCAGCCCGCATCCACCCCGAGCAAGTGCTCCAGCTAAACGACTGGCTTTGCTGGCTCTGTCACCCGCAGAACATCGACCGGAACCAACATCCGCCGCTGAGGATCTTGCAGCCTTTCCCCGCACAATGGTGGTGACTTACTGGACCTGTAAATTGTCACAGTTGGCATGTAACATTGAGCCTTGTAAATGTCTCAAACCAGCATGTTACGTAATTCACTGTTTCTCGTCATCTTCTTCGTCCTTTTGATTATGTGGCTGCTCGGATGGACCGCGTTCCATGTTGCGGGTGGGCTCATACATCTTCTGCTGGTTATTGCAGTGATTTTTCTCATTCTGCACTTTGTTCGGGGACGCAGCTCTGTCTAGAATACTGGGCAGCAGAGATTGATACTATCCTAATAGCGTGAAAACTCAGCCGTAAGCTGGACTTAACCATCTGTGACTATTTCTGACTGGCTGTTAGCTGAATTACGCTTACCGAAGGGTGTTAGAGGCGAACCCGAGAAGCATCATCCCTGGTGGCGCGTAATGTGCCTGACAGGTGTTGATTACTTCTCCACCTTAGGCTACCAGCCCGGTATTGCTTTCTTAGCGGCTGGTGCTCTTTCCCCGCTCGCCACTCTCATCCTGGTCCTCGTAACCTTGTTTGGCGCGCTTCCTGTTTATCAGCGCGTTGCCGAAGCCAGTCCGAACGGACAGGGAAGTATCGCCATGCTACAGAACTTATTTCCGCAATGGAGCGGCAAAACTTTTGTCCTCATCCTGCTCGGTTTCGCAACTACCGATTTCGTCATCACTATTACCCTTTCGGCCGCTGATGCCGCTGCTCACTTCGTGCAAAACCCATTCACTCCTGCCTGGATGAAAAGCCAGATGGGGATTACTCTGCTATTGATTGCTCTTCTAGGAGCAATCTTTTTGAAGGGTTTCAAGGAGGCCATCGGTGTAGCCGTTATCTTAGTTGCCGTGTACCTTGGCCTGAACACTATCGTGACTGCCGTCGGACTCTGGGAAGTTCTCCGACACCCGCATGTTTTCCCGGATTGGATAAACTCTCTATCTACGCACTACAGCAATCCCCTGGCGATGCTGGGCATTTCGCTTGTCCTGTTTCCCAAATTGGCTCTCGGACTGTCAGGCTTCGAAACCGGCGTTGCTGTTATGCCCTTGATCGAGGGTGCCGATGTGAACGACCGTGTTCGTAACACTCGCAAGCTCCTCGTTACAGCAGCAATGATTATGAGCATCTTCTTGATTGCAACCAGCATCATTACGACGCTCTTGATAGAACCTGACAAGTTCAAGGATGGTGGTGAAGCGAATGGCCGCGCTCTTGCTTATCTGGCCCATAAATATATTGGTAATGCCTTCGGAACCCTTTACGATTTCAGCACC